>CAZTHU010000040.1:0-4110 GCA_964613575.1 uncultured Eubacteriales bacterium
GAGCAAATAAAGGAAATTTTCCTTTATTTGCTCAAACGCAGGAACCGTCCCCTCATTTGGCACCTCAAACACAGGAACCGTCCCCTCATTTGCTCACACCAACCCCCGTTTTACCATTTCCTTAACAAAAAAGCTTGCAACATGATTTGCATATTTTCCTGGCCCAAAGCCCACATCATATCCTAATTCCTTTGAAAGCTCATTACTTATCCTTGGACCTCCCGCAATAAGTATCACCTTATCCCTAAGCCCCATCCCCTCTAATATTTCAACCAAATTTGTCATATTCTTTATATGAATATCCTTTTGCGTCACCGTTTGTGATACCAAAAGAACATCTGCATTCAACTCTTTTGCCTTACTTACAAACTCCTCATTTTCAACCTGACTTCCCAAATTGTACGCATCAATCATCTCATATCTTTCCAATCCATAATGCCCCGCAAATCCCTTCATATTCATAATCGCATCCACACCCACAGTATGCGCATCTGTACCAGTGCTTGCACCTACTACAACAACCTTTCTTTTTATATTCTGCCGAATAAATTCATCAACCTCATCCATATCAAAAACTTCACTATCAACGCTATCAACCTTAATAGAAGTAACATCAACAACATGGGAAGAGACTCCATAAACAACAAAAAAGGTAAATTCATTATCTAGAGGTTTATGCAAAACAACCTCAACATCACTAAGACCCATCTTCTTTGCAATAGTTTTAGCCGCCTCCACAGCCCTATCATCATCCTTAATAGGAAGCGTAAAACTTACCTGCATTCTACCATCATTAATTGTATCACCATATGGTTTAACCTTCGTCAAATCCAAGCTTGTGTCAAAACTATTATCCCGTGTAGAATATAAACCTCCACCCATAAAATCCCCTCCTGAAGCATTCTTTGGTGACTGTCACCTAACTTATTATTTGGTGCCTGTCACCTAACTTATTAACTTATTTCTGTATGCTTTTATCAGATTCCTACCACAGCTAACACTCTCGCATCACTTCATCATCTGAATAAACGGATTGTAATAACCCTGCCCTTTTAAAAACACCCCTTCTAAACCCTTACCACCATCAATAGGCCTTTTTACACCACCAAACTTACCCCGCTCAAGCGTCTTAAAAAGTCCTTCACGCCTAATATCCTCTAACATATTAGCCGAATCGTTCAAAACCTTATAAGACCTTTGCTGTATTAACCCATCCTCTTTAAATACAAGCTCATCACCAAGATTTTTCATATTATTAAAAATATACTTTGCATTTTCTATAGATAACGCCCTATCGGACATAAACGGTGTGTGTATAGCCTCTGTCAGCATACCAAGTAAACAAAGTCTTTGATTTGTCATAATTGTAACCATATTAAACAAAGCATTTTGAACATGCCCCTTAAATATGTCCCCAGTCATAAACTTTGTTGGTGGCATATATTTTAGGGGAGCTTTAGGAAAAATCTCCCTAGCCATTTGAGCCTGAGCCAACTCATACAAGAATCCATTTTCCATATCAGGTTCCATTTCAAAGGCATGTCCAAGACCCATCTGTTCCTCTGGAAGACTTGCCATTAAAGCGAACTGTTCATTTATAAACTGAGATGCTAAAACAGTATGAGCCTCAGTAAACGCATCTGCCGTCGTCAAATAATTATCTTCACCCGTATTTATAATAATACCAGCAAAACCATTTATTAGCCTAGAAAAATACTGATCGATAATCGTCCTTTGCATATTTATATCTCTAAACAAAATCCCATAAAGGGCATCATTTAGCATCACGTCAAGCCTTTCCACAGCACCTAGCGCAGCAATTTCAGGCATACAAAGCCCTGAACAATAATTACAAATCCTGATATACCTATTCTCACTCTCTCCCACTTCATCTAAAGCCTCTCTCATAAGTCTAAAATTCTCCTGAGTTGCATACGTTCCTCCAAATCCTTCGGTCGTAGCACCAAACGGTACATAATCAAGAAGACTTTGCCCCGTCGTACGAATTACAGCAATTATATCTGCCCCTTGTCTTGCAGCAGCCTTAGCTTGAGTTATATCCTCGTAAATATTTCCAGTTGCAACAATAACATAAAGATACGGCCCAGACTTATCACCAAACCTCTTTAAATACTCATCCCTCTCTGCTCTCTTGTTTCTTATTGTTTCAACTGCAATACCTGCAAGCCTATCAACCTCTTTTCTTACAGCAAAATCATCCTCAAACTGTAGCTTGTTTAAGTCAAGCCTTCCTCCTGCTACATCAATTCCTATATCTTTCACACTCTTTCCCGTCATCAATACCGCATTTGCGATAAAGGTTGCAATCCCAATATTCAAACCATTTTTCTCCAATACATTATCAACAACCACATTTGGAATTGGAACCCCAAACTCATCCACTCCATCAATACCCATCAAACGTGCGACAGTCCTTTCCACCGCTACAGTACTATGCTTATCAATAAAGCGTTGTACATCCAGCGCAATATCTTTAGCAGATTTTCTTGCCTTTTTAACCAAATCAAAGTCTAAATTAAGTTTACTTCTCATTTTGCTTCACCTCCGTAAAACTTTTTTACTCTATCTAAAAACTCATCTCCAACACCTAATAATTTTGCAACCTTAAAGGCATCTTTTGGCACATCATCACCCTCATCAATCCTCTTTATCCTATAATCCATGATCCCAGATAGACTACCTACCTTGTCCTCACTATCAAACCTTTCTATCAAATCATCCCTTAATCCAATCACTCTATAATACCAAGCATCTTTTACCAACACAGAATCATAGTGAGTAGAAACAAGACCGTAAGATGCTTTTTCAGATAGCATCTCACAAAGCGCTCTAACAAAACGTTGTCCCTCCAATGGGTTTGTATTTCTTGCAAATTCATCAAAAACTACTAAACCCTTTGCCTTTTGCATAAACTTACAAAGCTTTGATAACTCTAAGACTTCTGCTCCAAAACTTGAAATCCCTCTGTTCTTATTTTGCAAATCGCCTGATACAAACATTACAAAATCAACCAATCCACATCTAAACTCTTTTGCAAAGGGTAGAAATCCATAGGCTACAAGTAGCACGTTTAAAACAACCGTTGATAATGCTACCGTTTTTCCTCCCATATTTGCCCCAGTCAATAGACTAACGCCCTCTTTAAGGCAAATATCTACCCCTACAAACTCTTTATTTTGCAGGCATAAATTATCATTAACCTCTATGTTAACAGCGCCTTTAATTTCAATCCCACCCGATTCTAAAATCTCTGGTATGCATGTTCTATACTCATTTGCAATCCTTGCCTTACTCATCAATAAGTCCAATTTCCCAATCGCTAACATGTTATACATCATAATTCTAGCATACTTAGTAAGCTTAGAAGATAACTCCTCTCGTACACGAAACTCTTCTTCTTGTTCTTGCAAGACAAGTCTTGCTCGGTCGTTTTTAAACATCTCGTTTTCAGGTTCTTTCTTTAAAAGCTCCAAAATATTTAACTTTTCCTTCCTAATACGCCTTAAATCTTGTGAGTACACATCATAAATATGAAAGGAAGAGACAACAATATCATTTGGATTTAATAAATTTATAACAGTTTGCATAGGTGCAAAAACAACACTATCAACCTTAACATTTGCTTTTTCATAAATAGAAAGTAATTTTTTTAGATTTAAGGAAAAATTTTTCAATTCAAAAAGTTCTACATCATCTAAAACAAACCCCTCCGTTAGCCTTTTACAAGTCTTTCTTAGATCCTTAAAGTTTGTTAAAATTTCCACTAACTCCTCACAAAGACCCTCCTTCTGCTTAAAAAGGACAAAAAACTTCTCCACATCACTAAGCATGAGCCTACACGCCTTTATTTCATCACTCTTAAAAGGTTTAATACCCTTAAGCTCATCCCTCCCATAAGGCGTTGCAATCTTAAGTTTATCTAAAACATATGTAAAACCAACTTGTTTAAGCACTTGTTCCTCAACCATGTGATTTCTCCTTAAATCGGCAGATTTGTTCCATTATCAACCATCACATCAAAAACAGGCAAACCCGTTCTTACACTTACACGCTTTACAAACTCAGTTGAATCAAACTTATATCCATCAG
>CAZTHU010000040.1:4120-11035 GCA_964613575.1 uncultured Eubacteriales bacterium
TTACCGTTATGCACCTTAAATATAATTTCTCTAAAACCTTAATACTTCCTTCCTTCCTTATAAAAAAATCATACGTCTCACCACTTATAAGAAGCTTTGTACCATCTTTAACAATAATGTCAATTTTAGAAAAATTTTTCCTTATAGAAATCAAGCGTTTCATAAAAAGCTCTGTAACAACACCCTTTATTAGTAAGAAACCTCCCTCTTTCCCAAACAAATTCAAATTTTTTAGAGCATCCAAATTAAAAATATCAGCTTCAAATAATGATTCAAGACCATTTGACAGCCCTAGCATTTTTGCATCCTCAAGTTCTTTAAATCTTAGCTTAACATGCCCATATTCGAACGTCTCCAAAGACAAAAATGTAGCAATAACCCCTGTTAACTCAACCACTTTATCTAAGCTTGGCGAAATACTAGCACCAGTTGCTAAAACCAACCCCTCTACAAACTTAGGGTCAACATATGTCTTTCTGTCAAGTGCACCATCTATTAAGATCTTATCTGCACCAAATTCACCCAACATCCTAATAAGACTTTCCATCTGACGACCTATACTTGGTCCTGCAATCCTTGCATACCCATCCGACAAACATCTTAAAATAACCACATCACCAACTGAAGTAGAAAAGTCTGTAACCTTTAAGACCTCTTTTGTAAAATCACAAAATCTTAAAAACCCTCTAGCTGTTGCTACAATGCTCCCACGCCTAACGTAAACTAAAGGCTTATCATTACCAAACACCACATCCACATCTTCGCCATCAACACCAATCGAGGTAACAGCAACAGTTTTATCCTTCTCTACATTCTGTAATATATAATTTAATGTAGTAGTCTTCCCCACGTTCTTTGCCAATCCAATTACCACTAAAGCAGAAATGTTTTTATCCAATTCTCAAATTCCCCTCGTTTTACGATTTAGCCCTTCTGGCTCTAGGGATATTTTTCCATGATGAAGCCCTGCAATACCCTCTAAGTCCTGAGCCTTAGCATTCTCGCAATCCTCACAGTCGCACAGTGGATGATAATCGTCAGGCTCGTTATAGCAAGTAATCACGCCCTCATAGTTTCTTAGTATCGTTTTTTGGTGCCCTCTAGATATAACATAATCTGGCATAACAGGAATCTTTCCTCCACCACCAGGTGCATCTACCACATAAGTTGGAACACAAAATCCACTCGTATGACCCCTTAACGCCTCAATTATCTCAATTCCTTTTGAAACTGATGTTCTAAAATGCTTTAGCCCCATGGATAGATCGCACTGATATATATAATATGGTCTAACCCTTATAGAAACTAACTTATGCACTAGTTTTTTCATTATATGAACACAATCGTTAACCCCTGCAAGAAGAACCGATTGATTCCCTAACGGAATACCTGCAAACGATAACATCTCGCATGCTTTTTTTGACTCAGGGGTAATCTCATTAGGATGATTAAAGTGAGTATTAAGCCAAATTGGATGATATTTTTTTAGTATATCACATAGATTTTGGGTAATTCTTTGCGGCATAACAACAGGGATTCTAGAACCTATACGAATTATTTGAACATGGGGAATTTTCCTAAGCTTAATTAAAATATCCTCCAACCTATCATCCGATAAAAGCAAAGGATCACCACCCGAAATCAATACATCTCTTATCTGGGGCGTCTTAGCAATGTAATTTATAGCATCATCAACCTGAGTTTTAGGCAATGAACAATCTTTTTGACCTGCAAACCTTCTTCTTGTACAATGTCTACAATACATAGAACATTGGTCTGTAACTAAAAGCAATGCTCTATCAGGATACCTATGTGTAAGCCCAGGTATTGGTGAATCACCATCTTCATGAAGCGGATCCTCTAAATCAGAGCGTGATTTAAACGCCTCAAGACCAGTTGGAACAGCTTGCTTTCTTACTGGGTCATTCTTATGATTTGGGTTTATAAGAGACAAATAATAAGGCGTTATAGCCATTCTAAAAACCCTCAAACACTTCTTTATATCTTCAATTTCTTTTTCCGATAAATCCATGTAGGTCTTTAATTGGTCTATCGTCTCAATCCTATTTCTTACTTGCCATCCCCAATCATTCCACATCGAATCTGTCACATCTGGAAAAAGTCTATTTCTATTACTTAGAGCAACATCCTCTAAAACCTTTGTTTCTACACCATTTACAGTATTTTTCATAAAAAAACCATCCTTTCATTTTTAAAAAAACTCCCCTACTCCACATACAAATCTTCAAACATCTTTCTTAAGCTCTCACACTCTCTCAAATCATCAAAGGTTATCTTCGCATGACCTTTTGTATAGCCATTTCCCACAATCATAGTTACATCCTTACCTACACCCTCTGCGCCTAGTGCCGCCTGAGTGAAGCTTGTTGCCATGGAAAAGAAATATACAATCCCCTCATCCCTAACAGGCAAGATACAAGACATTTCACACCCCGGAACATTTAAGCAATTAATTGCAATATCAAACTCTAATCCATCATTTGCCTCTAACGCTGAATTTAAAACTTTAACAGGATTTGTTGCATCCTCTAAGATAACCTTTTTACAAAATCCTAATTCCTCTAGTCTTCTTGCATTATCAGCATTAGCATCAAGTCCAATTACCCTTCCCGTTTGACCAACCCTCTTCATAGCCTCATAACAACATAAAAGTCCAGACTTTCCTCCCGCTCCAAGTATAAGCACTCGTTGCCCCGATTTTACCAATTTCGAAACCTGTGCAGGCGCTCCAGCAACATCCATAGCAGCTAACGAAAGCTTAGGATCTAGATCTTTAGGAACCTTTGCATAAAGCCCACTTTCAAAAAGAATTGCTCTTGCTGAAACACTAACTCTATCGACATCTAAATCTAAGCTATGTATCTTATCTATCTTTAATGGAGTAAGAGAAAGTGATACCAATGTTGCTATATAATCTCCCTCTTCTAAATCAAACTTTTCTTTCAAGCTCTCACCAATTTGCATAACCTTACCTAAAAGCATTCCACCAGAACCTGTAACAGGATTTTTCATCTTCCCATACGTATCTACAATTTCCATTATCCTTGACTTTATTTTTTCTTTATCTCCACCCGCCTCTTCTTTTAATTGAGTAAAGCTTGCAGAGTCGATGTTTAGCGTTTCAACATCAATGAGTATCTCGTTGTCATAGATTTTTTTCATATCATTATCTACCCTAATCGCTGGCTGTGGCAAACTAACTCTTGGTTCAATTGCTCTATGCGTTCCATATTTACAACCCAACATATATATCACCCCTTTTAACCTACTAACACATCATTACTAAGATAAGCTTCCTAAATGCAAGTAATAAAAATTATATTTCTCCATTTTATTTCAAATTATCCGCGACTACAAAATCTGCTTCCGTCACACTCCTTATTTCTTCAACCGTAGTGTTATCATTTTTCTCTACCAAAACCAACCCTCTATCCTCTATCTCAAATACTCCAAGCTCTGTAACTATCATATCCACTTGGGCTTTAGCAGTTAATGGTAGCTTGCATTTTTTTAATATCTTAGGTCTTCCTCTATCTGTATGAAGCGTTGCTACAATAACTCTTTTTGCTCCTACTACTAAATCCATAGCTCCACCCATTCCAGGTACCTTCTTACCAGGTATGATCCAGTTTGATAAATTACCCTCCTCATCTACTTCTAATGCTCCTAGAACTGTATATTCTACATGCCCTCCCCTAATAAGAGCAAATGAAGTGGCGCTGTCAAAAAAACACCCCCCTGGCAGGACTGTTACGCAACCTCCTCCCGCATTGGTGATGTCTAAATTTTCACTACCTATCTCTGGAGCAGGTCCCATACCTATCATACCATTCTCACTTTGAAATAAAACCTCAACTCCATCAGGTATATAGTTTGCAACAAGCCCTGGTAATCCTATCCCTAAATTTATCAATTGACCATCCTGAAACTCTTTTGCAACTCTTTTTGCAATAATTTCCTTAGCAAGCTTTACATCATCTATCATACGCCATCCTCCTTTATATCTCCAAACCCGCTAACATCTATTCTCACCCTCATCCCTTACACCCTTGCAACCCAATCAACTAAAGGTGCGGGTGTCATTACAATATCAGGATCAATATTCCCCGCATCTACCAAACTCTCCGCCTCAACGATTACAATATCCGATGCTGTTGCCATTATAGGTGAAAAATTCCTCGTCGTTCCATAATAAACTACATTCCCAATTTTATCAACAACACTTCCTTTTATGAGGGTAACATCTGCTCTCATAGGAAGCTCTAAAAGATATTCTTTTCCATCAATAGTTTTTACCTCTTTGCCATCTTGCACCACAGTACCTATACCAGTAGGTGTATAAAATCCTCCAAGTCCGGCTCCACCACATCTTATTCTTTCAACCAAAGTACCCTGCGGTATAAGCTCCACATCAATCTTACCTTCTGTCATAAGCCTTCCAGTCTCTGGGTTTGTACCTATATGTGACGATATAACCTTTTTTACACATCCTGCAACAACAAGTTTTCCAATTCCTCTATCCACAGTGCCAGTATCATTACAAATAATTGTTAAATCTTTAGTATTATTCTCGATAATTTCATCAATTAAACCCTCTGGCGCACCACATGACATAAACCCGCCGATCATAACGCTCATACCGTCCTTTACTAGAGCCGATACAGTCTTTATATCAGTCACCTTATTCATAGTCTACCCCCCCAAACCTAAAATTTTTCTTGCCTGAGTCACATCTGCAACCTCTCTATTTAGAAGCTCTGCCATATTAACAACCCTCTCTACCAACTGTGCATTAGAGTTAGCAAGAACACCCTTACTTAAATATATATTATCCTCAAAACCAACCCTAACATTTCCCCCCATTGCAATAGAAGCGCTTGCCATCTGAAACTGAGCTCTTCCTATTCCAGAAACAGTAAATGTACTATCTTGGGGAATACTATCTGCCAGATATACCAAATCTCTAACACTAGCACTAATTCCACCTCTTACACCCATTACAAAATTAAAATGCATCGGTGCTTTGATAAGCCCTTTTTGATTTAATCTTTTCGCAGTATCAATCATACCCTTATCAAAAACCTCTACTTCAGGCTTAATACCTAGCTCTAACATTTTTTTCGAAAAATCTATGATTGTACTTTCAGTATTGATAAATATATCGTCTCCACCAAAATTCACTGTCCCACAATCAAGCGTCGCCATTTCAGGCTGTAAATAAACAGGTGCTAACCGCTGTTCATTTGTCATACCAACAGCTCCACCAGTAGATGGTTGAATTATAACGTCAGGGCATTTACCCTTAATAGCATCAATACACTCTTTAAATCTCTCCTTGCTTTGCGTAGGAGTTCCATCATCCTCCCTAACATGAAGATGAATAATGCTTGCTCCTGCATCCACACAACGCCTAGCCTCATTAGCAATTTCATTTGCAGTATATGGAACCGCCGAATTATGCTCTTTCGTAACCTCAGCACCACAGATTGCAGCAGTAATAATAAGCTTTTCCATAACATCCCTCCCCAATCTTTAAATAGCTTTTTTCAGTTACTGGTCAGTGGTATCAATAGAAAAACAACATCACGTACATTTATACGTTACTAAATCTTCGACAACACCTCATCAATACAATTTAACGTAAACTTTAAATCCTCATCTGTATGCCTATAACAAATATATCCATGATGGTAAGGCTGTAAAAAAACACCCTTCCTAACAAGCCCTTTATAAAACTCCACACGCCTTTTTTTGTACGCTCCATCTTTATCTTTTTCGAACACCACAAAAGGCATCTGTGGGATTGGAGAAATACTAAGATCTATATCGTGTTTACCTACAATTTTAGACAACTCCAAATTAAACCATTCGCCCTTAGTCTTTATCTTTTCTAGTACACTTTCTTTTTCTAAAAACTCAATTGTTTTTAATCCTGCAACAATAGAAAGTGAATTTGGATAAAATGTAGATGAAACAAAAACTTCCTTTTCGACAACTTTCATAAACTCGTTTTTCCCTGTACAAACACTTATAGGGTATCCATTTGCCATAGCCTTCCCGAAAGTCGCCAAATCAGGGGTTACACCAAATAACTTTTGCGCACCTCCCATGTCCACTCTAAACCCTGAACGAATCTCATCAAATATAAGCACAACACCATATTTATCTGAGAGCTTTCTTACCCCTTCTAAAAATCCAGGCTCTGGGTACTGACAATTATAAGCTAAAGGATGACCAACGGGCGTTACAATAATTCCTGCAGTATCGTCCTTATGACTCTTTAAAAGATTCTCTAACTCATCCAGATCATTATATGAGAATTCTAAAACATCTTCATATAACTTTTCAGGAATTCCACCTTTAACCTCTACACACCAATCATGCCAACCATGATAACCACATCTTAAAATTTTCGTCTTGCCTGTATATCCCCTAGCAACCCTTACTGCAAGGGTTGTTGCATCTGAACCAGTTTTTGTAAACACACTTGTTTCACTACAAGGAATAAGCTCTTTTAATTTTGCAGATAAGCGATTTTGAACCTCTTGGGTTAAAGAAAAACAAAAACCCTTATCTCTTATTTGATCTATAACCGCATCATCAATCGTCTCTTCACGATGACCTATAATCATAGGTCCGTACGAACAAAGATAGTCAATATACTCATTTCCATCTATATCCTTAACTCTTCCACCTTTACCTGAATCGATATAAATAGGGTACTCTCCATCTACAAAATTATACGGTCGCCTAATGCCAAGCACTCCGCCAGGTGTACATTTTTTACCCTCTTCAAACTCCTTAAAAGATTTTTCTAAATTTAGTTTTGGTGTATCAATCATTAAAAACTCCTCCTTTCAATTAACATAGCAATTCCCATACCTGCTCCTATAC
>CAZTHU010000041.1:0-10625 GCA_964613575.1 uncultured Eubacteriales bacterium
TAGGGTACGGTATTATATCTTTTAGGGTTAAGGGCATAAATTCAGCCGATGTCGGTTTTGTATTAAATGAACATAAAATATTTTTAAGGACAGGTTCACATTGTCTGTCAAAATCAGATGAAGAGGGGTCTATAAGAGTTAGTTTTCAAGTATATAATATAAAAGAAGAGATTGATAAATTTGTAAGTGTAATTCGTGAAATAGCTTTGAGTTAATAGTGTGAACAGTAACTGACTTGTCAAAAACAAAAAAATATTTTAAATTTGATATTGACAAAGTAACATTAGATTGCTATAATCAAAAAGCGTTATAGGGACAAGTTTTAAATATTGTTCTCTAAAAGATTAATGGCGGTGTAGCTCAGTTGGCAAGAGCATACGGTTCATACCCGTAGAGTCGTTGGTTCAAATCCGACCACCGCTATTTTTTTGGCCCATTGGTCAAGCGGTTAAGACACCGCCCTTTCACGGCGGTAACAGGGGTTCGAGTCCCCTATGGGTCAATGTAGAACTAAAATTGGGGCGCTTAGCTCAGCTGGGAGAGCATCTGCCTTACAAGCAGGGGGTCATAGGTTCGATCCCTATAGCGCCCATTTTAAGCACAAGGTGAAATTAGACCTTGTGCTTTTTTTGAATCTTATTTCCCTATTGACAATTTTCTACAGGATTTTCTGTAGTCTTAATATATACTTGCTTTTATACTTTATTTGAGTCTTGATATTTTAGGGAGGAATTTTCATGAGAACAGATGCAATAGGATTTGTACAGCCACCTATTAACAAAAAATATGTAAGAAAGGACGCATGGATTAAGAATATTTTAAGTCCTTTTAATATTTTTTATATAATGGCGTTCTTTGTTTCTACTATATCTTTTGAACAAGGAATGATTCCTTTTGCAATCCCCATTTTTTGTACTTTTATTATGATGGGGCTTAATAAAACGTTGGTTTTTACCTCTGTGTTGTTGGGAGCAAGTTTTTTAAATAACTATTCAGATTTCTTAGTTGTTTTAATAAGTGTTTTTTTAGTGTTAATAGCAGATAGTAAATTAAAAGGAAGTAAAAAAAATAATCCCACTTTATTAGCTTTGATGGCTTTTTTTAGTGTTTTAACAGTAGAAATTATTTTTGCCATAACAGGGCTATTTGATTTAAATATTATAAGATTAGTTGTAAAATTATTTGGGGTGTTTTCTTGTATATTTATATTTTCGATTGCTCTTAGACCTTTTAGAAACAATTTGAAAATGGTGAAGCCTACAGAGGAAGAAATGGTAGGTTTTTGTATACTGCTCGTTCTTTTTATTCACGCTATTTCTACGATAACTTTTATAGGGGAAAGTATTGCAAGCGCTTTATTCTTTTTAGTTGTACTTATAATAGCTTTTACACAGGGTGCTGGAGCTTCAACTGCTATAGCTGTTTGTATAGCTTTAATTAGTACGGTTGTTGGCGATACTCTTTATATACATGTAGGTGTTATGGCAATATGTGGTTTGCTTTCAGGAACATTAAAGTCTTTGGGAAAAGTGGGTAGTTGTCTTGGTTTGACTTTGGGATTTCTTATCTTTAGTATATACCAAGGTGAATTATTTAACTCTTTTTTTGTTGAGGTTCAGCTTCTTATTCAAATGCTTATTGCCTCTTCAGTATTTTTTGCCATACCATCTAATTTGTTGGATAAAATATCAGCAAAAACTTTAAATAAAGACATTGTTATGAATGAAAATAAAGAACATAATGTGAAGATAAAGCAGATTGCAAAAGAACGATTAGATGGGTTTTCTAATGCATTTAGAGAGTTATCTAAAACCTTTGAAGAAGGAAATGATGTAAATACGAATAACAGCGAATTAAATGCTCTTTTTGATAGAGTTGTGGAAAAGGTTTGTAAAGATTGTTGCTTGTGTAATTATTGTTGGGAAAAGAACTTTTTTTATACGTATCAAGTAACATTTAAAATTTTAGAAAAATTAGAAGAGAATGGAAGAATAGAGCAAGAGGATATATCTAATGCGTTTATTGATAAATGCCAAAGAATTTTTGATTTCACACAGGCGGTTAATAACACTTATGAGATTTTTAAAGTAAACACAATGTGGAAAAATAAGGTTGGAGAAAACAAGGGAGCTTTTTCAAGACAATTAGAGAATATATCTAATATGATAGCTACTATGGCAAATGATTTAGCAAGTAATATTAAGTTTAAAACAGATATAGAGGATAAACTATCAAGTGAACTTTTGACCGAGGGGATTAGATTGAAAGGAATTACCGTTTATGAAAATAAATTTAATAATAGAGAGATAAATATTGAGCACATGTCATGCGGAGGTAAAAAGCTTTGTGTAAATGTAATCGAAAAAAGTATATCTGATTTTTTTAAAAAGAAGTATGTAAGGGATTCTCATTGTTGTAAAAGTAATATGAGTTCAAGTTGCTGTAATCTTAGGTTGATTAAAGAAAATCCATTTAACGTTATAACGGGTGTTGCACAAATTGCTAAAAATAATAGTAATGTTTCAGGCGACAATTATACTTTTTTAAAAAGAGATGATGGTAAGTTTATAGTAGCTTTAAGTGATGGAATGGGTTCTGGTGTTTTAGCATCAAGACACAGCAAGGCTACAATAAATTTATTAGAACAATTTATGGAAGCGGACTTTGATAGAGATATAACGTTAAAGCTTATAAATTCGGTTTTAGGGCTGAAGGCGTCTGAAGACTCTTTTGCAACTTTAGATTTAGGAATTATAGATCTTTTTACTGCACAGGTTGAGTTTGTAAAAATTGGGGCGGTTTCTAGCTTCATAAAAAGACGGAATAATGTAACACAAATAAAACATGACTCTTTGCCTGTGGGAGTTTTGTCTGATATAGATGTTGATATAGTCAAACATCAACTAAGAGATGGTGATTTTGTAATTATGTTATCGGACGGAATACTAGAATGTTTCAATGAGATTGACAAAGAGTTTTATCAAGAAGATATATCTTCGGAAAATAGCTTTATAATTGATTTTATTTCAAATATTGATTCGAATAATCCACAACATATGGCAGATGAAATTTTATCTAAATGCTATAAACACATTAAAAAAGAGCCAGAAGATGATATGTTGATTATGGTGTCTAAAATTTGGGAAAGGTCATGATGTAAAACCAAACTGATGAGTTTGCTGTGTTTATTCATTTTATTTTGTGTATCTTGTGGTTCTAGAAACTTAAAATACCACTTTGAAGGAGCTTTTGCACTAATTAAATTCAAATTTATAAAATCTCTGGATAACTTCAGTAATAACATTGAACTTATCCACATTTTCCTAACATCGAGTTGCATAACTTTAGGGTTTGGAACCGTATTGAGCTAATTTAAAATGATATCTTTAAAAAGTGGGGAAACTCAAAAAACTCAAAGTGTTGACATGTTGTGATATTTGAAATATAATGTTTAATGAAAGAATTGTAATTAAGGGGGAAGAGGAAATGCGCATGGAGGAGATGGAAGGCAGAATGGTTAGTCTTGAGATTTTAGATAGGGACTTATTAGATAAAGAGAATAAATTCTTACCTAGTGAGGTTTTGAGAGTAGTTGAGGAAAGGGTTGTTGAGGTAGCAATGCCAGTTGTTAAAGGGAATTACTATTATGTTCCAAAAGGTATAAGATTAAATATATATTTTGAAGAAAGTGGTGAAAAAACTGGTAGTTTTATGCTTTATCAAGCTACGGTAGAAGATGCAAAAAGGGAAGGTCAATTTCCTTGTTTTTTAATTAAGATAAATGGTGATGGTAAGAAAACACAGAGACGAAACTTTTTTAGACTTAATAATACTGGGCTATTAGATGATATTGTTGTTAATGGTGAAAAAGATGATACCAGATTGGTAATAAGTGATCTTAGTGCTTCGGGTGCAAAATTAACCTCAAATAAAGATGTACATAAAGGAAAAATTATAGAATTTAATATTTCGTTAGAAAGTGGTGAGAGTATTGTTGTAAAAGGAAAAGTTTTAAGAGTTCAAAAGTCAAATGTGAAGTATAAGAGCCAAAAATATGAATTGGCAATAGAGTTTTGTGATGTTTTACCGTATCAAGAAGATGTTCTTGTAAAATATATATCGGCAAAGCAAAGAAAAGCATTATATTTAAAAAATAAATAAAAGGTTCAGCATGTAAATCAATTCTAAAGAATGTTGTCAACCAAGCCACTACCCTAAAGGGTAGTGGCTTGGAGAAGAAATTCTCTGTAGTCGGTTGAATAGCCTAAGATTTGAAACAGAATTTACGTTACATTAGAATGATATAGTTATCTTGGAGTGTTTCACTAGCTCCAAGTTCTAAGGGTAGTGATTAAACATCTCCGTATGGTTAAGAGAAGTGTTGCTACTAAAAACCTTTTGTAACATTGGCGAAGTGAACCTACCATAGAAATACGGCATTACCTATTAAATTAGGTTAAAAAGGTTAATGGGTGAGTTATTACTTTCTCATCGCTTCTTTAGAGGTTTCACAAGTGAAGAACCTTCATCCACTATCTTAAAAGGGTAGTGCTTATCGGTTAAGTTCTTATAAAAAAGACGCGGGTTTAATGATTAAAAACCTCGTCTTTTTTTAGTTTATACTTTTTTAGAAAATTCATTAATGTGAACAGTAGAAATGTCGATAGAACAACTAACAGGAAGAAAAAAGAGGTGATTTTTTTGGTTCAAGAAAATAGAAAGAAGTTAGGTGAAATATTTATAGAAGAAGAAATGATAACCCAAAAACAACTTGAAGACGCAATTAATCTTCAAAAACAAACAGGGATGAAGTTAGGAGAGGCGCTTGTATCAAATGGTGCGGTTACACAAGAACAACTTCTAGATGTCCTCGAAAAACAGGCTAAGATATTTACACAGATAAATGTCACTATGGAAAACAAACGGAAAAAACTGGGTGAAATATTAATTGAGCAGGGGCTATTAAATAAAGAGCAGTTTGAAAAGGCATTGGAGGCACAAAAATCTTTAGGTAGAAAATTAGGAGAAATTCTTATAGCTGAAGGTTTAGTTACTGAAGAGCAGATGATGTCTGTTCTTGAAGCGCAACTAGGGATTAAGAGTCTTGATATTGCAAATCAATATATAGACCCTGAAATTGCCCATATGATTCCGGAAAAAATATGCAGAGAACATATAGTCATTGCATTAGAGGTTATGAATGGTCAATTAGTTGTAGCAATGAGTGATCCTTTAGATTATTATGCCGTTGATGATATTAAGGCTGTGGTTCCGCTTCCAATAAAGGTAGTAATAGCATCTTCTAAGCAAATACAGTTAGAATTAGATAATGTGTTTTCAAATGTTGCAGCAGAGCGTGCTGTTGAGGACTTTGTAAAGATGTACAGTACGGGAAAGGAAAGAAGTTCAGATCTGGAAGAAGAAGAGGAAAAAGAAATATTAAATGCACCAATAGTTAGATTTATAAATTCAAAGATTGAGGATGCTGTTAGAAACGGTGTTAGTGATATACATTTTGAACCTGGAATGTATGGTATCAGAATAAGGTATCGTATAGATGGAATTTTGCAAGAAAACATGCAGATAAATGCTGAGATATTAAATGCTTTGATAAGTCGTATTAAAATAATGGCAAATATGAATATTGCTGAAAAAAGAATCCCACAAGATGGGAGGATTCAATATAAAATTTCAAATAAAAGTATAGACCTTCGTGTATCAACTCTACCGGGAGTTTATGGGGAGAAGATAGTTATGAGGGTTTTAGATAAAACAAATTTTGTACTCTCAAAAGAACGTCTAGGATTTGCGATAAAAGAATTACACTCTTTTGAAAGAATGATTAATAAACCTTTTGGTATTATATTGGTAACAGGACCAACGGGAAGTGGTAAAACCTCTACACTTTATTGTGCATTAGCAGAATTAAATGATGTTAGAAAAAACATTATAACATTAGAAGACCCTGTTGAGTATGAACTCGATGGTATAAATCAGGTGCAATTAAATCCCAAAGCTAATTTGACATTTGCTACAGGATTAAGATCTATATTAAGACAAGACCCGGATGTAGTGATGGTTGGTGAAATTAGGGATAGTGAAACTGCTGAAATTGCTACAAGGGCTGCGATGACAGGTCATTTGGTTTTATCAACAATTCATACAAATGATGCACCAGGTACTGTTACTAGGATTATAGATATGGGTATAGAACCTTTTTTGGTATCTGCTTCAATAAATGGTATAATAGCACAAAGACTTGTAAAAAAAATATGTTCAGGCTGTAGAAGACCATATGAACCGGGGGAAAGGGAAAAAAGAATACTTGGGATTGATGAGGATTCAGATGCGATGGTTTATCAAGGGTCTGGCTGTAAAGTTTGTAATTATACAGGATATAAGGGAAGAGTTGCAATTTTTGAAATGATGGAAATGGAGAGAAATATAAGAAATCTTGTTGATAAGAGGGCTACAGTTGATGAAATTAGAGACGAAGCATTAAAATTGGGCATGAGTACATTAAGAGATAGTTGTAAGGCAAAAGTTTTTAAGGGGGAAACTACCATTGAGGAGCTTGTAAGACTTACTTTTAATTATTGATTTTAAATATTACTTTGTAGTTTTTAAAATATTTTAATGCCTAAGTGCTGGAGGGATATTATGGATTTTTTTAGGTATAGGGCTGTTGATCCTGTAGGGAACAACTTTAAAGGAAATATTTATGCTGAAGATATTGCAGATGCTAGGCAAAAGCTTATGGAATCAGGTTTTATTGTATTAGAATTAGATAAGTTATCTGCAATAAAAAAATATATTGAAACAATGGGAAGTAAAAAGATAAGCATAAAATATATATCAATATTTTGTAGACAGATGCAAATTATAATAAAATCTGGTGTAAGCGTTTTAAAAGGTCTTGTTGTTATGAGGTCTCAGGCACCTAATAAGAAAATTCATGCATTTTTAGATAGGCTTTACAATGAAGTTCAAAAGGGGCGCTCGCTTTCTGAAGCATTGCAAGACTCAAGGTTTCAGGTGCCTTTTTTACTTGTAAATATGGTTGCAATAGGAGAAGAATCCGGAGATTTAGAAGATGTTTTACTAAGGATGGCTGTTTATTATGAAAAGGAAGTACAGTTGAAGTCAAAAATTATAGGTGCAATGATCTACCCAGCAATAATGGCTCTTGTATCTGTTGGTTTAGTAATTTTCTTTTTAACATTTGTTATGCCTGAAATTATGGGTGTTTTTGATGATGTTGATGATTTGCCAGGAATTACACTACTGATAATAAATATATCTGATTTTGTTCAAGAAAATTTAGCTCTTATTATTGCGGGTTTAGCAATAACTATTTCTATTATAAAGGTTTTTGTACCAGCAGATTTGATGAAAGCCGCGAGAGGGTATGTATTTAGTAGGATCCCTTTAGTTAAAGATAGTATAAGAGATATTGTAACTACAAGGTTTCTTAGAAATTTTGGATTATTACTAAGAGCTGGCGTCCCGATAATAAGTGCTTTGCAAAGCGTTAATAAGATTATTGATAATTTAAGGATAAAGAAAATTATGGATAAAGCAATAGAAGGTGTAAAAAGAGGGGAAAGACTTGGAGATAATTTCGCTACCGATAATTATTTTGATCCAGTAGTTATACATATGATTAATATTGGACAAGAAACGGGTGAATTAGTAGAAATTTTAGAAACAGTTTCTGAGTATTATGAGAGGGAGGCCGAAAATAAAATTATGAAGCTAACCGCTGCAATGGAGCCATTATTGATAGTGGTACTAGGTGTGGTGATGGGAATATTAGTTATTGCAATGGTCTTACCAATGTTTGATATGATTGGAAATATACAAGGACAACAATAGAGATGTTAAAAAGTGTTAACTTTGAAGTTGGAAAGGTGATAATTGTTACTGTACAGGGGTGATTGATGACTGTGAGTAATAAAAGAGAACTTGCGATTTACGGACCGAAATATTTTGAAATAAAGCTTACGGATGTATTGCTATGTAACGTATAAACAGATATATTAGCTTTCTGGTAGGAGTTTAATCCTCATCCCGCCGGCTAGAGAGTGTTATCCATGTGACGTACCAGTGTTTAATTCTACATCTTTAGAGGCGGAAGTGTTAACGGTGGTAGGAATCGGGTAAATGCACGTGATTTTGTTTTTTATATACAACTTTGAGAACAGTAACAGGTTAATTGAAAAGGATTGGTATTTTTTAAAATGTGTATTGTTTTTAAAATATATGTGTGCTATAATTCTATTTGTTGTGTAGTATGTATTTTTTTTACTAGATTAGAAATTTTATCGAAGTGTTTTATTCGAGGGAGGTGTTGGTTTGATAGTCTTAAGAATACTGCATATAATATTTACGCTGTCGCTTATTATAATCGTACTTCTTCAATCAGGTAAGCAAGCGGGGCTTTCAGGGTCTATCGCTGGAGGTGCAGAGAGCTTTTTTGGAAAAAACAAGGGACGTACAATTGATGCAATGCTAAGTAAGTATACGGGGTTTTGTGCTGTTGCTTTTCTTGTTACTTCGATTGTTTTGTCTATACTAATTGTTAGAGGTTGGTAATTTTAGTGGGTTTAATTTTAAAGGTGAGGAGCTTTTCTTCACCTTTTTTAATTGGTTTAAAAAAGAAGTTAATTTAGTTATTTTATTTTGACTTGTTGCAATTTTGGTTAAAAAGTGCTATATTACTAGCGTTGTGCAATTAAATATTAAAAATGTGAAGATTTCTGGAGGGATTTTTTGTGAAATATATTGTAACTTTAAATGAAAAACAGTATGAGGTTGAAGTAGAAAGATTGTCTGAAGGTGCTAACAGAAACATTGCAAATAAGAATGTTAGAACATCTCAAACATCAAGACCAGAAATTTCTTTTGACGATAGTGCTAATAAAGAAAAGGCACAATCTAAAAAGGCACAATCTAAAAAGAATGAAAGTAATGATGGGAATGCTGTTATAACACCTATGCCAGGTACTGTTCTGGATGTAAGGATTAGTACAGGTCAAGAAGTTAAAGAGGGCGATGTGATATTTATTCTAGAAGCTATGAAGATGGAAAATGAGATTGTGTCTGAATTTAATGGAACGGCAAATAGTGTAAATGTTTCTAAAGGTGATGTGTTATCAAACGGTGATGTAATGGCTCTCATAGGGTGACTTTTTTCTTTAGGTGCTGGTTAAAAAGGGGTTTGAGTATATGTTGTTTGGGGAAAATTTAAGAGAGCATAGGAAAAACAACGGCTTAACGCAAAGTGAACTTGCACAAATAGTAGGGGTTAGTAGGCAGGCGATTGCTTCTTATGAGGGTCAAAGGAGGGAGCCTTCCTTTGAGGTGTTAATAAAGCTTGCAAACTGTTTTTGTGTGTCCATAGATAAGTTGATTGGTAGGGATGAGCATTCCATAATAAACAATATTAAGACAATAAAGGAAAACGTATTAAGGCTGAAAGGTGATTTGAGTTCAGAGGATTTTTGTAAAGAAGTTGGAAAAAAAACGGGATTTGCTGTAACTAAAGAAAGTTTAGACTTGAATCTTTCTTCTTTACAAAGTTTTGATAAAATTCTTTTGAAAATTATTGCAATGTATGCTGGGGTCGAAGTAGAAGCATTATATGGAGAAGGTTTTTTAAATTAATTTATATAGCATGAAGCTAAAATAAGAAATAAGCATAATAAATCCTACAATTCTTGAAATACGGCCTCTTGTGTATGCTAATGTTAAAAAAAATAGCGTTGTTATGATCATTATAGTTAAATCTATAAAGTTTTCTTTTAAAATTTCAATTGGGAGAAGAATTGAAGATAGCCCTAATACTAATAAAATATTAAATATATTGCTACCTATAATTTTACCAATAGCAATATTGCTTTCCTTCTTTTTTATAGCTAATAGTGATGTTGCAAGCTATGGAAGAGAAGTACCCAAAGCTACTATGGATAGACCTATTACAGTTTGGCTAACTCCAAGTTTAGTGGCAATGGCTATACTATTATCAACTACAATTTCACCACCTATGAAAAGTCCAGTAATTCCTATCAGAAAAAGTATTAATGATTTTATAAACTCAGACTTAGAAAGTTTTTTATTACAGTGAATTTCGTCTTGTTGATTTGAAATTTTTCTGCTTGAAGCTCTTGAAATGTAAAATAAAAATACAAGGAATAATGTTATTAAAATAGCGCCATCTATTCTAGAAAGTTCGAGGTTATAAATTATCATAAGGGCAAGTATGAATTGAACAACAAAAGATATGGGTAATTCTTTTCGTGTGATATCTTTTGTGATTTTTGTAGGAAGTATAATTGAAATTGTGCCTATAACGAGTGCTATATTAGCTATAGAACTACCTATAATAGTTCCTAGAATTATTTCGTTTGAATCTCTTAAAGACGATAAAACTCCAACTGCAGCTTCTGGAGCACTAGTGCCAAAGGCTACAATTGATATGCCTATAATAAAAGGTGATACTCCAAGAAGTGTTGCTATTTTTGAAGCTGAATCTATAAGATAATCTGCACCTTTGATTAAGATAATGAAACCAAGAATCAAAAAAATGTAAGTCATGAAGGGCTCCTTTTTTTTATTAGCTAATT
>CAZTHU010000042.1:0-10594 GCA_964613575.1 uncultured Eubacteriales bacterium
GTTCTAACGAAGAAATAAAAAATATTTTTGGGCTTGATTTAATTAGAAAAAGTCAAACACTGCGAGTGGCATATCAAGACACTCTGGAACCAGGTGTTGATGGGGATTATAATGATTTCATAGTTGATATTACGATAAATGAATTCTTTAATGATGGTATTTTAAGAGCACTTTATGTATATTTTCACCCAAAAGCTAGGGGGGCTTCATATGAGCATCAACTTTATATTGAATTAAAAGATGTGTATAGACAAAGTGAAAACGGTGATATTGCAATTACTTGGAATAAAAGTAATGAAGGAGATATTAGTGTTAGTCTAGATAAAAATTATGATAATCAGGAGCCATTAGTTGTTTTTGAAAGTACCAAAGATGCACTGTCACCTTTGTTGGGATTTGCCACTAACACTGTGAGAGGAAGGGAAAAGCAAGTGCCAAATAACACTGCTGGCGTGTTCATTATTTTAAATAATGAACAAAATAAAAAAGAAGAAAGAACTTTACCTGACATACCAAATTATAGCCCACTACTTTCATTAGTAAGCCAGGATAAGCGAGTTGCGGTATACGAAGTGGAACCTATTTTAGTATCAGGTTATCCACATGGATTTGTAGTTCCAACGACATGGAGATGGATGGCAGAAACAATCAACATAAAAGAAGCGTACCCAGATTTCTTTCAAACTGAAGATTGGTATGAAAATATATTTGATGAGTCTAAATTATACACAGAAAATGACTAGGGGAAAAAGTCAGTAGTAAGAAGGTACAGTAGTAAGAGGGTAAATGATACCTATGTAACTTTAAAGCTTCGATAATTTTGATAATACTGGGAAAGGATGGGGATTTCTATGAAAAAAAATAAGGTTTTATCGCTTATATTTCTAATAACATGGATGGCGATAATACTATTCTTATCTTCGGAGCCAGCTGAAGTCTCAAGCCAAAGGAGTCGAGAGTTGAAAACAAGCATATATCCTATAATTGAAAATGTACAAGAACGATTAAACATTAAAGTTTTCACTGAAGATAATATAAATTTTTATTTGAGGAAATCTGCACATTTTTATTTTTATTTTGTTTTGGGAATCTTTTTGATTCTAAGCTTGAGAGCTTATGGCCTTGTTGGATGGAAAGCTTATTCCTTTGCTTGGATATTAGGAACTGTTTTTGCCGTTATCGATGAGATTTATCAGATATTTGTGCCAGGAAGAGGTGGGTTGTTAAGGGATGTCTTGATAGATAGTATTGGTGTATTATTAGGGGTAATTATCTTTGGGTGGGCTTTAACTGGATTCAAATCACAAAAGGGAATATTTCACAAAAAGTCGTGATAGATGTTGCGTACACAAAATGATTTGGAATATATAATTTATATAGTAGTTGGTTGAGATAAATTGATTTAAAAGGGGTTGGGTAAATTGAGAAGGAACACAAGAAAAATAGTTTTAATTTTAATGGATATTTTTGCAATTAACATTGCGTTATTTATGGCCTTAGCTTTACGATTTGAGTGGGTAATTCCTTTCGCTTTTGTTGAAGACTTTTTTTACGTTTCGCTACTCTCAACCCCTTTCATTTTAGTATCTTTTTATCTGTTTGGTTTGTATAGAAGTCTTTGGAGATATGTTGGAGAGGTTGAGCTTGCTAAAATAATAATGGCTTCGATAGCAGGAGTTATATTTTCAACTTTAATGGTAGGGTATATTGGGCTTTCTTATCCACGATCTTCATTTATAATGGCATTGTTTTTATTGATTTTGTTTGTGGGGGCAAGTCGTCTTTCTTCTAGATTATTACGAAAAGTGTTAACTGCACATACACAGACACCCAAAGATACTAAAAGAGTATTGATTATAGGTGCTGGGGATGCTGGGGCAATGCTGGTAAAAGAACTTAAGAATCATGTTAGTACGCTATATAAACCAGTAGCAATTTTAGATGATGATTATTTGAAATGGGGAGCTAAGATAGATAGTGTCCCAGTAATAGGTGGGATTGATAAATTAGACGATGTGGTAAATAAACAAAATATAGAAGAAATTATCATTGCAATACCATCGGTTCAAAACAGAAGAAAAAGAGAAATTCTAAATGCATGTGGACAAGTTAATTGTAAAGTAAAGACAGTTCCAACTATTTACGATATAGTAGACAATAAAGTTACTATAAGTAATTTGCGAGATGTAAGTATAGAAGCGTTGTTAGGAAGAAAAGAAGTTATTCTAGATAATCAAGCAATTTCTGGTTATTTGAAAGAAAAAGTTGTTTTAGTAACAGGTGGTGGAGGCTCTATTGGAAGTGAGTTGTGTCGGCAAATATCAAAATTTGAACCTAAGAAATTATTAATCTTAGACAATTATGAGAATAGTGCTTATGAACTTTACAATGAGCTTAGTGCAAAACATATCAAGCTAAATAAAGAAGTTATAATTGCTTCAGTTAGAGAGGAAGATAGATTAAGAGAGGTTTTTTCAATTTATGCTCCTGATGTTGTATTCCACGCAGCAGCACATAAACATGTTTCGTTGATGGAAGAAAATCCTTCAGAGGCTGTTAAAAACAATGTCTTAGGCACTCTTAATACTGCCAAATGTTCACATGAGTTTAATGCTAAAAGATTTATACTTATTTCTACTGATAAAGCAGTAAATCCTACAAATGTAATGGGAGCTACGAAAAGATTAGCAGAAATGGTTATTCAATCCTTGAATAAGAAAAGCAATACTGAATTCGTTGCCGTGCGTTTTGGGAATGTCTTAGGAAGCAATGGAAGCGTTATACCATTGTTTAAAAGACAGATTCAAAATGGTGGTCCCGTAACTGTAACACACCCAGAAATAACGAGGTTTTTTATGACAATACCTGAAGCTGTCAGGCTTGTCATTCAAACTGGTGCAATAGCAGAAGGGGGAGAGATATTTGTACTTAATATGGGTAAACCAGTTAAAATATTAGACTTAGCGAAGCACTTAATACGACTTTCAGGTTTAGAACCTGAGAAAGATATTGAAATAAAGTTAACGGGATTAAAACCCGGCGAAAAACTATATGAAGAATTATTGTTAAACTCTGAAGGTATACTAAAAACAAGGCATCAAGATATATTTGTAGCTAGTCCGCTGGATTTTAGCTATAAAGAAGTATTAATGAAAATTGAAACGCTAAAAAATGTTATTGATAAGAAAGTATTATTAGTAAAAATGTTATCAAATGCAGTGCCCACTTATAAACCGTTTCAGCAAACACAAAATCAACCAATTATGAAGCAAGTAACAAACTTCTAAATTTAAAATTATAATAAAAAGGTTTTTATTCTAATTTGTAGAATATAGTTTTAAAGAGCACTTCTGAAAAGTGGTTTTTGTTTTAAGTAAAGATAACAAAATAAGATAAGATAAAGGATGTGAAACTGATGAGTAAGAATAATAGCAGGTTAACATTATTTTCATTCATGATGATTATGGTTTTTGGCTTACTTATGCCAGTAAAATTTGGTGCACTAGAAAGAAGTCACGCCTTATCAAAAGTTGATTATGAAAAACTTGAGGTGCTACCATTTGGAGTTAGATTGAATTGGAACTTTTCTGATGAGATTTTTAATTCTGCAAGAAACGCATTTAGAAACGAAATGTTTATTAATGTTAGAGAAGTATTTACAGTTTTTCGTTCAAAAAATCCTAACGAGCTAGGTGAAGTTGTTAATAGTTTTCGTACTTTTTGGGGTGACTTTTCAGATAATCGTTATATTGATTTAAATGTTGAACCTAATACTACTTATTATTATACTGTTAGACCAAATGTAACTGCTAATGCTAATATATATGGAGAAGACGAAGAAATCGTTGATATTTCAAGGTATTCGACTGATATTGAAGATGAGGCTAAGTGGTTAAGATTTAAAGCAGAAATTGGACCCAATTTAGAAAAACAAAAACTTAGGGATGAATTTATATTGCTTCAAATAGATGATCCAATGATGAGTTTGAATGGAATTTTAGAAGAAATTGATTACGGGAGAGGAACGACTCCTCAAATAATAAATGGTCGAACAATGGTTCCTATAAGAAGTATTGTTGAGGGAATGGATGGTTTTGTTGAATGGGAAGCTGATAGTAGAAAGGTTTCATTAAAACTTATTAATGGACTAAATGTAAAGATGTGGATTGATAAGTATGAGCTAGAAATAAATGATGTGCATCAAAATATATCAGAAACAGAAACGATGGATGTTGCGCCTATTATAGAAAACGGAAGAACTTATGTACCTGTACGATTTGCTACACAAAACTTAGGTGCAAAAGTTTTGTGGTTAGAAAACACACGAGAGGTTCTTATAATGTTTTGATTTTACAAATTTTTAAAGCGTTATATGTAAGTGGTGAGAATCTAGATATTATTTTGTTAATGAAAGATAACAATTGATGGGAGCATTAAGTTATACTGAAGTGCTCCCTTGTTATTTATTTATTTCACTCTTGGCAATTCCCAAATAAAACCAATTGTAATTATGACTTACTTAATTTCAAACATATAATACCCATAGGGATTTAAGGTTATAAAATATGGGAGTTCTCCTATAGGAGGAAAATATGTATCCCCTAATAGTTCATGAAGTGCTTTCCCATTATATGCTTGCAACATTATTTCAACCGGCTGTGCTGATTTTGATAAGTTTAAAACAACTAAATAGGTTTTTGTTTTTCTTTTACGTAAGAAAACCAAAACTTTCTTGTTGTCTGGATATAAAAATTCTAGTTCTCCATCGCCAAAAGCTTTATTCTTTTTTCTTATTTTTATAATTTTCTTTAAAAAGTTATAAAGAGAGCTTGGTTTATTTTTTTGAACCTCAACATTTACAGTGCTATAATTATATTCTGGGTCACTTATTACTGGAGCATAAAGTTTTGAGGGCGGACAATTTGAAAAACCAGCATTCTTACCATCATCCCAGTGCATCGGAGTTCTAACACCATTTCTATCGCCAAGATATATATTGTCCCCCATACCTATCTCATCTCCATAATATATGATTGGAGCACCTGGTAGAGTGAAAAGAAGAAAATACATAAGCTCTAGCTTTTTTTGATCGTTATCTAGCAAAGGTGTAAGTCTTCTTCTTATTCCAACATTTAACTTCATAAGGTCATCCTCAGCGTATGCATTATACATATAGTCCCTTTCTTCGTCGGTGCACATCTCTAAGGTTAGCTCGTCATGATTTCTCAAAAATGTTGCCCATTGGCAATTTGGCGGAATAGGTGGTAGCTGTTTCATGATATCAACAATAGGCCCATGATGTTCTTGTTCTATTGCCATAAACATCCTTGGCATAAGAGGGAAATTGTATGCCATGTGAAATTCATCTCCCTCTCCAAAATAAGGCAATAGATCTTCTGGCCATTGGTTTACTTCTGCTAAAAGAACAATGTCTTTAGCTTTTTGGTCTATGAAGGATCTAAGGTCTTTTATTATTTTATGTGTTTCGGGTAAGTTTTCACAGCTTGTCCCCTCTTTTTTGCAAATGTGAGCAGCTGCGTCAAACCTAAATCCATCTACACCTATCTCTAGCCAATACTCAATTATTTTTTTTATTTCTTCAACAACCTTTACATTTTTATAGTTTAAATCTGGTTGATGGTGGTAAAATCTGTGCATATAGTATTTACCTGCTTGATGATTATATGTCCAATTTGAGGTCTCTGAATCTACAAATATAATTCGCGCATCGTTATACTTATCTGGAGTAGGTGACCAGATATAATAATCATGATAAGGTGAATCTTCACCTTTACAGGCCTCTTTAAACCAGTAATGTTTATCGGAAGTGTGATTTAAAACAAGCTCAGTTATAATTTTGATTCCTCTTTTGTGTGCTCCACGAACAAATGTCTTAAAGTCATCAATTGTACCTAAATCTTTATGAATAGAATAATAGTCCTCAATATCATAACCATCATCTCTTAGAGGAGAAGGATAAATTGGTAGAAGCCAAATACAGTTTATTCCTAAATTTTGCAGATAATCTAATTTTGAGACAAGACCTTTTAAATCCCCCAAACCATTGTTGTTACTATCTTTGAAAGCTTTTACGCTTAGTTCGTAAATAATTGCGTTTTTATACCAAAACTTGCCCATTTTAAACACCTCCATAATTTCTAGATTTTAGAAATATCTTGCAAGAGTTTCTTTGCTTTAGTATGAGATTCTGCATAAAACTTTGCGTTGGTTTCTCCAATTCCAACCTTTACCGAGTAGGCATTGGGATTTTGTGTTAAAACCTTGAAGACATCTTCATCGGTTGTATCATCTCCCATTGCTAAAACAAAATCTGGAGATAGTTTCTGGACAAAACTATGTGCCATAACACCTTTGTCAAAATCACTTCTTTTAATCTCTAAAATTTTGTGACCCTCCATAATTGTTAGGTTTCTATTTGAGATTTGGCTTAAGATTGTTGCTTTAAGTTCTCTTAATCTCATTGAGGCTAATGATGGATCAGCTCTTCTAAAATGCCATACGAGAGTATGTGATTTTTCCTCTATATATGATTTTGGGGTCTTATCAACAAAGGCTTGTAAGGTTGGCATAATTTCTTCTTTCCAAGAGTCACCTTGAGGAGTCACAACCTCTTTCCAATTTTTTCCTGGTTCTTTTAACCATGCCCCATGTTCTGCAACTAGGGTTATGTTTAAATGACCCAACCAATCATTTAAGCTTCCCCGTTCTCTTCCACTTATAATAACGACTTTGTTTAATGGGTTTTTCACAAAATCTTGTAGTATGGTTAAGCTCCCTTCATCGGGCTTAGAAAGTTCTGGTTTTGATTGAAATGGTACTAAGGTGCCGTCATAATCGAGTAAGAATAGTCTTTTTTGACTGTTACCATAGCTTTTTATCAAACTAGTTTTATTTTTCTTTGTCATTATATTTATGCTAGGCTTTGATTCAGGGTTCTTCATGGAAATTAATTTTTCCATAAAATCATTTGACCATTTAAATATATTGTTTCTCTTAAGCCCAGTTTGCATTATTTCAAGTTTTCTTGCTTGCCTTTCTAAAGGCATACTAAGAGCCTCGTGTATTGTTTTTGCAATTTCGCTTTTATGATTTGGGTTTATTACGAGTGCTTCTGATAATTCTTCTGCAACCCCTGCCATTTCACTTATAATTAATACGCCCTTTTTGGAGTTTGTTTTAACAGCTAAGTACTCTTTTGCAACTAGGTTCATTCCGTCTCTAAGAGGTGTTATTAGGGCTACATCTGATAATTGATAAAGAGCAATAATCGTTTCAAAGTCAAATCCTTGATAAAGATATCTAATAGGAGTCCAATCTATTGTTGAATACTTCCCGTTTATTCTTCCTACTATCATTTCAAGCTTATTTGTAAGGGATGTGTATTCATCAACTTCAACTCTAGATGGAACAGCCACTACTATAAGCATAACCTTTTTATGATATTCTGGGTACTTTTCTAAAAAGTACTGAAAAGATTCAAGTCTTTGTAAAAGACCCTTTGTATAATCTAATCTATCCATCGAAAGGATGATTTTCATATCTTTAAATTTAGGTGTTAATTCTTCAATTTCTTTTTTAACCTTATCGGAATCTACAGCGTTTGCATATGTGTCAAAATCTATTCCCATCGGGAAGGTATCAATTTTAACCCATCTTCCATCTAAATTTACGTTCCCAAAAGAGTTTTCAATACCAAGAAGGTACTGGATGCTGTTTAAGAAGTGCCTTACATAGCTTATTGTGTGAAAACCTATTAGATCAGCGCCCATAAGACCTTGGAGAATCTCTTCTTTCCAGGGAAGGAGCCTGAAGATCTCGTATGAGGGAAATGGAATATGCAAAAAGAAACCTATTTTTATTCCAGGTAACTTTTCTCTTATCATGTTTGGAAGTAAAAGAAGGTGATAGTCATGAACCCAGACAACATCATCGGGCTCTGCTATAGCAAGAACCTCGTCTAAAAAATACTTATTGACACGTTTGTAGGATTCCCACATTTTATTGTCATAATGAGTTATTGACTGAAAATAGTGAAATAAAGGCCATATAGTTTTATTGCTAAAACCTTCGTAATATTGTTTTATATCTGTAGGGCTTAAAAAGATAGGGATCGATTTGAATTTATTAACAAGCGTATCGGTAACTTGCTCTTTATCCTTCTTTGTAAGCTTATTAGCGGTTATTCCAGGATATCCAATCCATCTGCAGTTTTCTTTTTCTATTAAAGATTTTAATCCTGTTGCTAAACCTCCAGAACTTGCTGTTATTTCAATTTTTCCACTCTCTTTTGTTACTGAAACTGGTAGTCTATTTGATACTAAGATAATTTTTGACATAACATCCTCCATAAACTTAAATTCAACTCTACTATATTTTTTTCGGCAGTAAAATACAAGTATTTTATACAAAAAAGTCAATATTCATAATATATGTGTTTTTTTTATTGTCTATTCGTGTTTAATAATATAATAAACTGATGGAAATATTGTTTGAAACATTCAGCTATAAGTGTCATAACACAAGTTCTCAATTATTTTACATTAATATATTGCTAATAGTTTGATAAAAATGTATAATCTAATTCAAATTTAAATTAAAGATGTTGGAGGATTTTTTATGAAAATTACACAGACTTTTTTAATTATCTTCATGGTTGCTTTTATGGTAAATTTTGTCGTTGGATGTAGCGACCAGAATGATAAGAGTAATGATGATTCGCGAAAACAAAAAACTTCTGGTGATTTAGAAGTTGCTGACGGAGAGGATGAGGAAAAAGAAGATGAAGCAATAAAAAAACAAATGGAAGAAGATAAAGAAAAAAAGACTAAAGAACCTGTTAAGGCAAGGGGGCTATATTTAAGTGGTTGGACAGTTGGTATCCCAGAAAAGTTAGAACATTTTGTTGACCTGGCAAATTCAACTGAAATTAATGCTTATGTCGTGGACATCAAAGATGAAGATGGTAAAGTGGGTTATAGTACACAAATAGAATCGGTTAAGGATATAGATGGTTGGCAGTGGAAATACAACGTAGAAAATGTAGTTCAAACATTTAAAGAAAATGACATATATTTAATAGGTAGATTGGTTGTAAACAAGGATGACGTCTATGCAAGTGCTCACCCTGACCATGCAATAAGACACGTTAATGGTTCTATATGGAGGGATGATTCAGGAAGGGCTTGGATTGATCCTTATGCAAAAGAAGCATGGCAGTATAATATTGATATCGCGAAAGAGGCATTAGAAAAGGGCTTTGATGAAATTCAGTTTGACTATATCCGCTTTGAGAATGATGGTCCAAGGAGCCAGATGGATTTTTGGAGGGCAGGCGATGTTGAAAAGTACGAAATAATAGATGATTTTCTAGACTTTGCAAGAAAACAGATGCCAGATGCAATCATTTCGGCAGATGTGTTTGGTATAATATGTGAAAGTTCTGGAGATACTGAAAAAATTGGACAAAATCTTGATACCATAGGTAAAAATATTCATTATATTTCACCTATGGTATATCCTTCCCACTATGCATGGGATCAGGTTATTAATGAAATTACATTTGAAAGGCCTAATGATGAACCTTATGGCGTTGTTTACAATACTCTAGTGAGAGCAAGGGATAGAATTGCCAAAATTCCAGATTATAAAGCAGACGTAAGACCTTTTTTACAAGACAACTATATGGGATATAAAGCAGAACAAGTTAGAGCTCAAATAGATGCGGTATACGACGCAGGTTATGAGGAGTGGTTGATTTGGAGTGCAAATAATGTATATTCAGAGGATGCATTTAAGAGAATAAATGAAGAATGATCGTAACGAATAATTTGATTACTAAAAAAGTCCATTAATTCATGAATTAATGGACTTTTTTCTTTTTTAAAAAGATACGGTTTTTTGTTCGTTTTATAATATTAAAACTTAAATTAAATCTTTTAAATTTCCTTTGAAATCTATCTTGCAAATTGCATTGCATAATACCCACCTGAAGCTCCAATGCCAATATAAGTAGCATCAGGGGTAAGCATTTGTCTGTTGTGTCCTGGAGATCTTCTGAAACTCTCAAACACTTGTCTAGGGCTTGCATTGGGGCTATTTCTTGCAATGTTTTCACCGGATGGTCTACTAATTCCAGCATTTATCATCTGATTAGGGAACGGTCCATGTGTAGGTGAATGGTGAGATGTTCCAACGCCTACAGCGGCGCCTGTATCAGATAATTCTTGAGCCTTCTGCTCAGCAGAATTTGTTACGGCGTCATCTAGTCTTAAAGGATGAAGGCCATTTTGTGCCCTATGGTTGTTTACGATTTCTAGCATTTCTTCTTCCCATTGAGTATGATTTTCAGGTGTATAGGTTCCAGTTGCGTCAGGAGGACCAGCTGTATTTCCACCGCCACCTGCACCACCAGGCATTCCGCCCCCTATACCACCAGGCATTCCACCGCCTATACCACCAGGCATTCCTCCACCTATACCACCAGGCATTCCTCCGCCTATACCACCAGGCATTCCTCCACCTATACCACCAGGCATTCCACCGCCTATACCACCAGGCATTCCACCGCCTATAC
>CAZTHU010000043.1:0-7652 GCA_964613575.1 uncultured Eubacteriales bacterium
ATAAGCTGTTTTGTCGCCCTTAATCCTTCTGCATTTGCTTCTTTAGTAGGAACTCCAAATGCCTCATGCGGAGATTTAACGATAACCTTTGTAGCACCTGAAATTGCAGCAACCGAAGCCCCCCAAGAAATCACACCAAAAGATCTTGCCTCATCCTGTGGAAAGCCCCCCATCCATTGATGGAAAACTGTCGTAACCTCGACATCGCCATATCCAAACTTCTCTAAATATTTAACAGTCAAATTCTCCAAAGTCCTTATAGCAGCAACATCTTGCAATAAATTTCCACACTGACCATAACCCACTGTAATGTTCTTCACACCTTGTTCAGCAGCCAATAAACTCTCTAAAATAGCAACACTATGCGAGATACAAGGTGGTACAAGCGTTCCTGTAAGTGGTCCAAATGGCTCTCTGTTTATTGAAATTCCAGCCTCTTCATAAATGCCAATCAACCTATCTACGTATTTCCAATCAGTTATAGTTTGTTCTAAAGATACACTTTTTGCATAGGGAATATTATATGAAATGCCTCCACCCTCATATGATGTAAATCCACCAGCCATAGTTATCTCGGTTAAAAGCCTTGCATCTGGTGTACCATGTCTTACCTGAACAGGCGATTTTACCGCCTCATTTACCTCTCTACATACAGCAACCCCATGATTTACTGCGGGAAATCCGTTTAAAAGCGACCTGCCTTGTGCTTTACTCTCTTCAATCCCTTTTTCAGCTTCCACATACTTGTTTTGTCTAGTATAACTATCTATTGTAGACGGAAGAAGGTCTGCACCACCTTGGGTTTCTAAGAATTTCAAAAGTTCAATATGCTCACTTTTTAACGCTACGCCCGCCCTTGGCTGTATTAGTGTTTGATTATTCTTTTTTGCTTTTTTAAGTTTTAGTGAGAAAATCTTATCCTCTGGAATCTTTTTTTGATATTCAAAAGCTCCTTCAAGATTCACCTCACTTCCTGTTTGCCAATGTTTCAATACATCTTCTCTAATTTTGTTAAAATCATCTAAGGAAAGCTTTCCTTTTTTCATAATAATTCCCCATCCTTTTCATTATAATTATATTTTAACAATTCTTTTTTTCATAATTTCAAGTGCCACCTCTGGATATTTCTCCACTAAAAGCCCCATTCCTGCTAAAATGTAATCTTTATCTAAAAAACATTCGAATTCTTTGGGTTTTAAAACACTCTCATCAGATTCATCAAAAAGTGAAGCAAGTAAAACTCCTTTTGGATTAACACTATTAATAATTGGTCCCCCAGTTCCTATAACCTTATCTAGCTTTGTCAAATCCTTACCAGTTTGTACAAAAACAACCCCATTAATAGTATATCGAGTCTCTACTCTACCAACATGCCTATTTGTTGCAAGCCTTACAGCAAAGTATGAAAATGCATAGTCGATGTTTTGAAACTCTCCCTGCATTGCTATAACCCCAGGATCTTGTTCAATTTTGTCTAAGTATTCTTCCACTAAACTAGCCTCCACTCCTGCAAACTTGGCGATTTGTTCCACACCAACCTCTTCTACGAGATACTTAAGCGTATACCTTACCCCTAAATCCCCCTCAACAGTTCTTTTTGCAAATTCTTCAGGCAAGCCTTTAAATGAAACATTAGTCTTAGCGCAAATTCCATCTGATGCAGAATAAACATCTGTAGTTGCCCCACCTATATCAGCTAGCATAAATTCACCTAAGCCTTTATTCGTTGGCGTGCCTTCAGATAAAAGGCTAACAGCCTTTAGCACCGCTGAAGGAGTAGGCATTAAGATTCCATTTTGCAATGACTCAATCTTAGTAAGCCCCTTTGCCGATACAATCCGTTCTAAAAATAAATCTTTAATTGTTTGTTTTGCAGGTTCAATATTTAAGACATTAAATTCAGGCATAACATTCTCACAAACCCTAACATCCCGACCTTGTTTTTCTAGAAGTTTTGCAACAGAACCCGAAACATCCCTATTGCCAGCTACAATAACAGGAAAATCATTCTCAATATTAGCGATAACCTGAGCATTATAGTTTATAACCTTTGAATTACCTCCATCTGTCCCACCTGTAAGTAATAAAATATCAGGGTCAATTGATTTAATCTCTTTAACATCATCATCATTTAATCGATAAGAAAAAGTTTTTAAGACTTTCGCACCAGCATTTAGCGCAGCCCTCTTAGCAGCCTCTGCTGTAAGATCTGGAACAAGACCTACTGCAAGCATTCTAAGACCCCCTGCAGCACTGCTACATGCATACTTTTCTACAAAGTTAATTCTTCCAACCTTTTCACAAAGCTTTTCTAAGGCATTATCTAAACCTTGTGTAACATCGGTCTTGACAGTTGTAAAAGCTCTAGCTGTTCCAATGATCTCCTTATTTTCAACATCAACAGCCGTAACTTTGGTGTTTGTGCTTCCAAAATCAATCAGAAGAACAGCCTTCATCGTCAATCACTCCTAAGTCTTTTTTAAGATGAGCTATGGTTACCTCAGGAAGTGTACCAGGTTCATAGACCCTCTTAAAACCCATGTTTTTAAATTTTTCTTCAACTTGGCTAAAATCAGCTTTTCCAACAACTAAGTTCCCACCTAAATACAAAGGTACATCCTCTAGACCTGCCTCATCGCACTTTTCCCTCAACCCCCTACAATCCAATTCCCCATGACCATAAAGAGAGGATACAATAATAGCATCAGCATCAGTTTCAACCGCGGCCTTTATGTACTCTTCTTGCGAAACCATCACACCTAAATTAACCACCTTAAAGCCCGCCTCTTCAAACGCAAACTGCAAGATCTTATTACCTACCGCATGAACATCTGCACCAATTACCCCTATAACAAGAGTTTTGGTCATAAAACATACACCGCCTTTTTAAATTATTCTGTTTTTAACATGAATTACCATGTTAACTTGACCCTTAGCCTAGTAAAAATGATTATCACTTCAAATATCAATACAATTATACACTTTTTTTGGGTAAATTGACAATAATTTAAAAAAAGATTTAAATTTTTAACTACATCCCGAAATATTGAAATGCATGTATACAATGCGATTGATTAGTTAGATAAAAAAAGACTAATCAACTTTATAACTTTTGACGACACTAAATTTAGATAATTATTTAAGGAAAAAAAGGATGATTAATCATGATAAAACACAAACCTATAAACCTATTGACGGTCAGTTTTTTTATACTAATTACAGCAATGCTTGCAATTTATATTAAAACACCCGCCTCTATAAACGAGTCTTTCGAAAAAGAACCAACCACTCCAGCCCTAGGTGATGACTTAGTTCTTCACTCATTTAGCATTGACGAATTTTCCACGAATTCAATTTCTGGCAGATTTAAGATTACAAATATTGATTACTACATTTATACAGACCTTCACGCAAGATTAGAACTGTCCTACTCCCCATCTTCAGATTCTTCTAAACTTATAAATTTCAAATCGATCCCAATATATCTATCAAGATTTGAAACTCAACAAATTCATTTTAATCATACCCTGCCAAAAAACATACCACAGGGCGATTATTCGTTAAACTTAAAAATTATAGACAAGGCCCACAACCTTTATTCAACTGAAGTAAAAAAACTTCCCCTTAATAAAATAGGAAGCAATAATAAAGATTTTCCCATTATAGATAATTTAACAAAAAAAGAAAACAACATCTACACTCTTGATATTTCACACTCACTCCAAAAACCCAAATCTTTCTATGCAGATATAGAGATTTACAAAAAATCTGAACTCTCTTCCAATAATCCAACTCTTAAAAAAACCTTAGAAGAAGATATCCTACTAAACCCTGCGCAAAAACAAACGGTTACGATTAATCTCCCAGAAATTACTGAACCTGGGGTTTACAAAGCTTTTATCAGTTTAAAAGATTCAAACAAACTCCCTATATCAAACAAACTTAGCACAAAACTAATAATCCCTGGAGATTATGCCACTTTGTCAAGAGTTCACACCCACCATCTAAAACAAGAAGAAGCGGTACTTATAGCTACTGAATATGTTGGGAAGTCAAATTTTACAGGTTATTATGAAGATGCCATGATTTTTGATGCCAACCTTGAAACTAAAATTAAAGACTTCGAAAAAAACACTATCTACACAACCCAATATCCTCTAGACCTATATCCAAAGCCTAGTATTCACTATCTTAATATACCGTTAGATTATCTTTCTCCTAGCTTTACTATACACCAAACACTATCCACCGATACAAAAATTCTAGATGAATACTCCACCAAGCATTTTATTTACCTAATCACAGAAGAACCTGATCCATCTAAAACCCAAAATATCAATATAAAACGAGCTCTATCCGATATAGCAGATACACCATATAAATCTTCCGTAGAGCTTTTAACAACATTAGGCGTCGTAAATGGGTACGAAGATGGCAGTTTTAGACCAGAACGCACCATAACAAGAGCAGAGTTTATGACAATGGCTTACAACCTGATTTTCCCTAATAGAGATTTAAAACCTAATGATGTTAAAAATAAATTTAGCGATGTTCCAAAAAACCACTGGGCATACACATTTATAAATGATGGCGCATCTTTAAATATTTTAAAAGGATACCCCGACGGACGCTTTATGCCCGATAACGAAATATCCTATCCAGAAGCCCTAACCGTATGTGTAAATCTTCTTAAAGAACAAGAAAAATTAGATAAAATGACAAACTGGCCAACCGATTATATAAACACCGCAATAGACTTTAACCTCACAGACCACATACCCCATAATAGCATAACATCAGAGGCAAACGCCAATAGGGGCGATGTTGCAACTATGCTCGCAAAGGTATATCAATTAAGATAATTATAAGTCAAGCCTATTCAAGCGTTTTCTATTAATTCTTATAACCTCAAGTTTCTTTAAGGATTTTAATATTTCATAATCTTTTATTCTACTAGATTATCTAAGGATTTAAGCGAAATAATATCAGTAATATTATTTCCACTTAAATCAAGAATTTTTAGTGATGTGAGATTAAATTTTCTTCTAAACTATTCGATCCAATATAGTTAATTGAAAACATACCTGCGAACACCAAAAAACACAGTGTCAAAACAGATAAAAATCTAGATATGTTAACACATCCTAAGATCTCTGGCATACACAAATAATTATTTAATAATTATTTGTGTACTCTTTAACCTAATTCGCATCTTTATCTCTAGGCGTTATCCATGTTATAAAAACGGCGGTCTGATTAGGAGTAACTATACCGTTAGGTCTTCTATATCCCACTACCAAATCGGTCGGATTACCATTGTCGGAAGTGACCTGCTTTAAATCATAGGTTAGTTCCACAAACGCTGTATTTGAACTACTACTTTTATATAAATACGGAACTCCATCTAATAATTTAAAACTATCTAACTCTATTATATGTTCATCATCAACTGACACATTAAGCCTTAATCCTTGCTCAAAATCCTCCTTTACAGCAATTTCATTGGTATTATCATCCCTTAAAACAATCCGCCCTACACTGTCAATTTCTATATCGTCTAGCTTTAAGACATTCTTTGCGCTTTCTTTGTGATAACCCATAGCGGGTCTCAAATTATTACCATTACTTGCAACATCTTTTATATTTATCTTTACAACCTTATTATCAATATAAAATGAATTTGAAACAACTGTGGCAACATTTCCAACGTTATCTGACGCTCTTACCCATAAATAAAAAGTTCCCAGTGAATCGGTCTTTCTTATAGTCTGACCATCACTAAAGCTATTCCAATTGCTAGGTTCACTGCTACTAGATGCAGACCAAGCATATCTTAAGCTATTTTCATCTACCCCACTATAATTATCAGTTACCGAAACCCTTGTAATATCATGTGTACCATCAAATCTTCCTCCATTTGGCGAAAAAGAAACTCTCGGAGCTGTCATATCAACCCTAGCCCTTTTTGCAGAACTTGGGGCACTTACCTGTCCTACATTATCCACTGCACGCACTCGAACGTAAGAAGTACCACTAGTAGAACGTGCAATTCCTCCAGTTCCTTGTGTCCATCCACCTCCGTCAATTTGATATTCTAAATGTGAAATACCACTGTAGTTATCTACCCCTCCCGACACCGTAAAACTTCTAGGGCTATTTGTCCAGCTCTCATCCATATTTACATTTGGAATCCCTGTTGGTGGGGTCACATCTATTTTCACTTCTTCACTATTTGTAGTTGTGCTCACATTATCAAGATTTCCATCACTATCGTAATTATCCGTTTCTGTAACATGAGTAAATGTATGCTTGCCACTACTAGAAGCAGTTACAGAAATTGAAGAACTTTCACTCGTCCCCTCACCATTTACACTATGCCTATCTGCGCTCCCCTTTGTAAAGGTTACCGTTACAGACTCATTATACCAACCGCCACTACCAGAGACAGGCTGACCACTAATGGAACTATCTGGCGCAACTGATGTTGTTCGTGGTGGTGGTGGTGGCGGTGTTGGTGTTGGTGTTCCGTGCCCTTGACTTCCAGTACCTGGGTGAACATCCCCCCCAACTAAGCCAGGCATTGAAGGCATCGTTCCTCCTCCGCCACCTGCAGACGGGCTTGGGCTTGGCATGGATCCTCCGCCACTTGCAGGTGGACTTGGGCTTGGCATTGCCATAGAGGTATTTGAAACTCCAAGAGAGAAACAAACACTTAAAATAAATATACATCCAATCAAGAAAAACTTATATACAACACAAAAATATCTAGTCATAATTAACCCTCCCTTTAAATGCGCTAAGTATATTGTCTACACATCTATTAAATTTTAAATAAGGGTACAACAAAAGAAAACTCCACCCATATAGTTTAACATAATTCAAAGGTTTTGTCAACCTCAATGCATCAACTCCACCAGCTTATAAATAACCGTTGCAGCCTCTGCCCTCGTCATATGAGCTTTAGGTGAAAAACCTTCTCCTCTTCCACTAACAATACCATATCTATATGCACTAATTATAGACTCTTTAGCATATTGGCTAATATCTGAACTATCCGAAAAAATGTCACCTAAACGTTTCGAATCCCCTATTCTTTCCATTCCCATAAATTCTTGCATAACATTTGCTATAATCACCGCCATCTGTTCTCTTGTAATATTGTCATAAGGACCAAACTTTTGGTTTCCATACCCTGAGATAATTTGATTGTAAAAACCTGTAGCTACCATATGTGAAAACCAATCCTCTTTTTTAACATCTACAAACTGATTTTCATACTCTATCTGATTTATCCTTAAGGCATTTATGATCATTGTTACAAACTCAGCCCTAGTTACCATATCCCTTGGCTTAAAATGCTCATTACTTCCACTAACAATACCTTTATCCGCCATAGAATCTATAAATCTTTTAGCCCAATCAACATTATTATCTTTAAAACTAGCAGGATTTAAAGTTACAAAAAATACACTTAAATGATCTGTTCTAAAATTAACAGTTTTTGAATCCTCATTATAAAAACCAATAATATTATTAACTTCATCTTGTTCATCCAAATAAAAAACTGTCAAATAGTCCTTATTTTCATCCTTCTTCAAATTGTACGGCAACGAAATAATAAGATCATCATTAAAACTTTTAATCCTGTCTTC
>CAZTHU010000043.1:7662-10558 GCA_964613575.1 uncultured Eubacteriales bacterium
ATTTGTAAGATTTCTACTTTCTTCTTCTAAAAACTTTTTCATATGAAATGAAATATCATGATTTTCATCGCCCTGCCTTACTAAATCACTAGCGTTCAAACTAATCTTTGCAACATCAGTATCTAATGAAACTCTCTTAATATCTTTATAGTTATCGGTTCTTACAATCTTCCCCTCTACCTTTACATCACTTTGTCTTACATCCTCCTGCTCTGACTTTTGAGTAAAACTTAAGGTGGGGCTTACACTAAATCCAATGTCTTTAAAACCAGGTAGATTATTAAATCTATTACTATCCATTAATACATCCCATACTATTTCATCTAAACTTTTTGACTCCTTCTCTAAATAATCTTTCGTAATACTACTACTTGCCCTTTGGTCTTCTTTTGTATAATCTAATTCGATTGTATTTTTCACCTCTATAGCTTTATTTGCAATCAGCTTCGTATTTTTCCTTAAAGCTTCAATTGAGCCCTCATCATCTATTTCTGATAATTCAGCTTTAAGAAGATCATGTGCAAAATCAACCGCTTTAGTTCCATCTTCTAAAGACTCTAAAAAATTGTACATAGACTGCATTCTTAGTTTTGATCTATCTTCTTCATCCTCCTTAACAACTCTATAAGGGTCATCTTTTGTACCTTTTCCTGCTAATTTAACGTTTTTGTCTTCTTCACTTAGTATAATAGCAGGAGCAACACCATCATTTCCACCATTAGCACCGCTAAAAGCAATTTTTTCATCTTCATAAACATTAAGTACATCATGCGGATTATTCGTATCTGGCGTTCTTAGTCTATATTGTATGAAATTATGTTCTTTCCATTCTTGAGGGGGTTCCTGTGCATCATTCGTATTTGTAATGCTTGACCTATGTATATAATTAGAATCTTCCCCTTCCTCAACGGCAGCTTCGCGATTCCAAAACTTCTTTATGTTTTCTTCTACAAAATCAATAAGTCTATCTACAGGTCTTTTTCTCTTTTCTTCAATAGCATATTTATTTATAACATACTCATAAAGCTCTTCTAAGGATAGCAAGAACACTTTATCCTCAAGTTCATCCTTATGCTTATACTCACTTATACTCTCTACACTCTTCTCCACATTAAGATTTCTTTCTTCTCTATCACCTATCCACTCGAGAACATCATTATCCTGTCCTTCTCGATAAAAAACCGTGTTATACTCTCTCTTTTTTATTAGCTCTTTTTCCTCTTCGGTAAAAAACGCCAAAAAACCTGCCTCTTCATCATAAGCAGAAAAACCTTCCCAAACATGATCTTTTGTGGGGACAATAAACTCATCCTCATCAAACTTGACTTCATCAAACACGCCCTCTTTTTTATCGCTGTTTAACCACCATCTTAGCGCACTATTTTTCCATCTATTTGACCCTCTATCTTCCTCATCAACTGGTTTTTTACTTCCAGCAAAAGGCTTAAACGCAAGGATCTTCTCACTAAGCAAAAACAATTCTCCATTATCTTTATTTATTACACGCCATAAAATCTCTTGACCCTCAAATCTCCCAAACTCCATATAATCCTCTTCTTCTACATAACTAAAAGCATTCACATCTTCCCCATCAGCATTAGACAATAGCTTAAAGTTAGCCTCAACCACTCCCATCCAAACAAAGCTCACCACACACAAAACTGCTACCAATCTATAATATTTATTCATAAAAGCGCTCCTTCCAATCTATACTTCGCAAGGGAATAAAACCCCCCCTACTATTTCTTTATCGACCAAATTTAAAAATCATTTATGCTAAAAATTTCAATATACCAAAAGATAAGTTGAAATTGTAAGTACCCCCACCTGAAAGCTAAGATGAATGTTTATCCTCACGATAACAATTCCTACAACCCGTCTCTTTGATAGCAAAACTTACCAACAAGCCCACCAATACAAATACAAAGCACATAAAGAATGCACCCCTATATCCAAGCACTAAATTATCGGCGTCAAAACCTTCTAAGTACATCCCCATAAACACAGGAAGTATTATTGCTCCAACAAACCCTGCCATATTTACAATTGAAGTAGAAATCCCAGCAAATTCGGGGTCATTAACCTCTTTACCACACGACCATACCAAAGTAAATGCTGAAGCACAAAGCCCTAAAATAAAAAACAGTATAGGAATCCAGCCTATAGGAATGCCACCCGAATTAAAGAAAACTAAAATTCCCCACATACAAACATATATACTACCTAGAATCAGTATAGGGGTCTTTCTTTTTTTCAGTTTATCCGAAACCATTCCAAGAAGAGCTGCACCTATCGCAAATCCTATTATAGGAACCATAGTAAGATTTCCTGCATGAACTTGTTCAATCCCATAAACTGTACTTAAATAGCTAATTCCCCATGTTCCAGTCAATGCAAAAAATGCTCCAAAAAAGGTAGCAAACATTATAAAAGGTGGCCATGTATGCTTATTTCTAAAAACCGCTACTATAGCTTTAACGATCTCACTTTTTTGATTTTCTACTTTACCAACCTCAACTTGTCCCATAGGATTATCCTTTACCACTATAATTGCTATAACACCTACAATTATTGTAATCACCCCAACCAAGATAAAACTATTTCGCCACCCTAACCAAAGAGCCATTATCACCAAAGGTGATTGTGCTAATATTCCACCAACATTTCCAACAGCCGCCGTCAATCCTGCCATAGTAGCAAATCGTCTCTGCCTAAACCATTGCGTTAAAATCTTCAGTATGCAAATATATATAACAGATACACCAATTCCAACCAAAAGTCTAAACAAAAATGCATAGTAAATATTAGGCGAAAATGCAAAGCCTATAGATGAAATACCAGCTAATAAAATCCCTATAGAAGAAACTTTTTTAGGTCCTACGTAGTCCGCTAAAAT
>CAZTHU010000044.1:0-7404 GCA_964613575.1 uncultured Eubacteriales bacterium
AAGAAAGGAATTTACATATGAAACTTAATTATTGTACAAATAAAACTCAGCGCATAATGCGACAAAAAAAACGTTTTAATTTTTCAAGTCACTACTTTATGCTAGCATTATCAGCCTTGCTTTTTTTCTCACTCTACTTTAGTTTTGCACATTCAAATGCTTTAGATTCGCATCAATTAACTACTGATTACACAACAGTTATCAATGGAGAAATTAAAGAAATCACCACGCCTTTAATTATACAACGAAATACAATTATGGTTCCTGTTCGTGAATTTGCACCACTTTTAGGTATAGATATAAATAATCACGGGTTAACTTGGAATAAAAACGAAAGTTCCCTTGAGCTTTTAAATGAAGATATATACGCAAAAATCTACAATAACAGGAGAATAGCTATTAAAAACGGCCAACATTTTCACCTAAATCATATCCCCTTTATATATGAAGGCGCCTTATACATAGCTTTCAATGATCTAGCTTATATATTTGATAAAATTTCTATTTTATCAAATGAGTTAAAAGTTTTATCCATTGTGGATAGGGAGATTTATTTTCAAAACAAATATATTTTGGGAAAAATTAAGGATACACTAAATTCACAAGAAAAGATGGATGTAGAAATAAAATTCGATTTTGAAGAGGAAGTTTTAAACTTTGACTTCAAGGTAGATAACATTAATCAAATTGTAAACGGAAAACTTATTGTAGATAAGTATTTCAATAACAGGTATGTCAAAGAAAAAGCAGAAATTTTTGCTAATGAAAATAACTTCTTTATAAAAGATTATACCATAAATAAGTGGAGGCTTGACGAAAGTGGAAGTTTCAATGTTATAAGCTCCTTTTTAAAAGTTTTTTCATCATCTCACATGCTTAATTTTGACCCAGTAGCATACTCTACGTTTGTTCTCCGTGACTCTCCCAGAGGATATATATTCCAAAACAATGTAATCTTTAACGAATATCTTAAATACGACTTAGGCTTTCATCGAGGCGATAACTTTTATTTTAGGATGAATGTTGATAAAAACACCTATGAAATTATTAACCTTGTAGTGCAAAACACGGAGCTTGTAGAACAAGAAACTCTTACCTCAAGACTTGATGTATTCTTTTGGGAATACGGGGATAAAATAAGCTTCAACCTTCCATCCCCTCATGAATTTGCACAACGAAATGTAACGGATATTCAAAATGCAAATGCTATCAAAAAAGCTTTAATATTATTCTTATTTGATGCACAACTTGATGCTAATTATATCTTATCTAAAATAAATACTGTTGACGAACTGTTAGAGATGCTACAAAATATAATAACGCTAGATTCTAGAGAACAGTCGATTTCATATGGTCCTTATCTTGCAAATCTATCAGAAAAAGACTTAAAAATCGAAACATATAAACCTATACAACAAGAAAAACAAGCTCTAAATATCACTGTCGATATACAAAGAAAAAATGTTCAAGTAGAATTTTCTCACGAAGATAAACTAACTATAATAGAGTAATAAATATCCACCACAAAAAATAATATAATACAGAATATTTTTTTGTGGTGGACTTATTTTGAAAAAATCATTTACCGTCAGTACTATCATTATAATAATAGCAGGACTTATCATAAAAATTATTGGTTTTTTAACTCGGGTTTTCATTTCAAACACTGTAGGAGCAAAAGGTTTAGGATTGTATCAACTTTTCTACCCATTTTACTCATTAGTTGTTTTAACACTAACCTCGGGGATAACTGTGTCTCAATCAAGGCTAATATCTGAACAAGTAGCAAAAAAAAAGACCCATGGCATAAAATTAATAACAAATTCTTCATTCTTAATAAGCTTTCTATCAGCGAGCTTAGTAGGTACATTTTTGTTTCTTCTTTCAGAAAATATTGCCATCAATATATTTGGCGATCAAAGACTTATTTTATCGCTTAAAGTTTTTTCTTTATTTATTCCCTTAGTTTCTCTTGGCGGAGTCTTAAAAGGGTACTTTTACGGTACTGGCAACATCACTCCTACAGCAGTATCTTCTATATTAGAACAAGTGATCCGAATTACAGTAGTCTTAGTCTTTGCAAGTTATGCCTTGCAATTTGGTTTAGCATATGCTTGCTTAGTTCTTGCAATAGCATTAATGGCAGGTGAAATATTTAACTTGCTTTTACTTTTTATTTACTATGTAAAAGAAACAAAAACTATTAGTCCACCAAAAACAAAATTATTTAATTTCAAAAAAATAAAAAACATTATAAATATTAGCGTCCCTGTTTCAGCAAACAGATTTGTGATGTCAGCACTTACATCTATAGAAGTCATTCTTATAAAAAATGCGCTTTTACAATCCGGAAATGACTACATTCAATCTTTAGAAGAATTCGGGAGATTAACTGGTATGGTAATGCCCATGATTTTATTTCCTATGGTATTTACAAACGCCATCTCAACAACTTTAGTACCTGCAATTTCAGAATCTCAAACCTTAGGCGATACAAAAAAAAGAAATAACAGAATTTCTAAAGCACTTCTTTTTAGCATCGTTTCAGGAGTAATCTTTACAGCTGTTTTTTTATCATACCCTAGTGAGATAGGTTGGGGTGTATATCGATCTGTAAGAAGTGGTGAACTTATATATACAATGTCGATTTGTTGCATTTTCGTCTACTTACAACAAACCCTCATAGGAATTTTAAATGGTCTAGAAAAACAAAGCATTTTGCTATGTAACACTTTAGCAGGCGTTGCGGTTAGAATTGGTGGCATCTTCATTTTAGTTCCAATTTATGGAATCGAAGGGTATATATATGGATATATCGCAAGTAGTATTCTTGTAAGCCTTCTAAGCTTCTTTTATTTAAAAAAAACAATATCGCTAATTATAAGCTTTAGTAAATGGATCCTAAAACCTCTCATTTTAGGTGGTATATTACTTCTTTTTTCAAGCATTTTTATTAATATTACAAAACTCGTTTTTTCAGATCCGCGTCTAATAGTATTCGTTATTTGTGGTATGCTTGTGTCTTTGGGGTACTTCCTGATGTTTTTCTTTAAAATACTTGAATGGAAAGATATATTCTTTTTCACTTTAAATAAAAAAAGAAGGCCTTAAACGACCTTCGTATCAACAGTTTTTTCTAACTCCACATCCAAACCATCCTGTGTGGTTTTTCTGTATTTTTCTAAGTCTTCATAGCCTACTACAACATTTTTCCCATGTTCTTTAGCAAAATACAGCGATTCATCCGCTAACTCAATAATCCTATTTATATCATCTGAATGTGTAGGGTATTGTGCAACTCCGCAACTAACGGTAACCCTCGTTTTTTCCACACCGTCATCAACATCTATCTTTTGATTTTCTAACTGTCGCCTAACACGATTAGCAACACCTAGTGCTGTTACAAAGTCAATATCTTTTACAAGTACAATAAATTCTTCACCACCGTATCTTACTGGTACATCAGACTTTCTAACACTTTGATCTAAAATGCCAGCAAACCTTTTTAAAAGTTCATCACCCCATGTATGACCATAAGTGTCATTAAATCTTTTGAAATTATCTATATCAAACATCAGCACATTCATAACCTTATTATGTTCTTTGCAATCTCGTAATTCTTCCTCTAACATTTGCTCCATGTGGTGCCTATTTGGAAGCCCTGTTAGTTTATCTGTTCTTGCTCGCAAAAACTCTTTTTTGTGGAGGTTGTCAGCTCTTCTTACCTCATTTATAATAAGCCCCAAAGAATATGTAAAGATAAGTAAAATAACATTTCTACTAAGTAGCTTTAAAAATTCATCCGTAATAATCCAAAGGCTATTGTCAAAAGTTCCATATATTAGTGTTGAAATGCTATACATACCAACAACTGTTATAGAGAATTTTAACGATTTTGTCGGATTATTTGCAACTGCATGTGCAGCTATTATAAATATATACATTATGTATATATCAGAACTGATTCCACCAAATAAAAATGACAAAATCGATATAACAAATATATCAATATAATGAACATAGTCTGGAACATGTCTACTTCTTGGGTATTCATAAACAAGATAATATGTTACCATAGAGTTATAGGCAATTAAACCTAGTATAACTTTTCCTAAATCCGAAAATGCCAATGGAAAGTCAGATGCTAAACAAAATAAAGGTATTAAAACTAACGCTATAATCCATCGGTAAACCACAGTTTTCTTCCCCATTTTGTTTTGTTTCGAAGTATCTGTCTTAGGTAAATTAAAATCAACAGTATTTTCAATACCCATAAAATCACCCCAAACCATATTTATATAAATTTTAAAAATAAGTGATTGCCTTTACGAAGTAGCAAGTTGCCGAATACTAGAACAATAATAAACCTTCCTTACCAGCATTATTCTTCATAAAAGGAAAAACTCCTTCTTTTTTTTCTTAAATATTTCAAGATATAAGGGTGGGAGTCTTAACGATTGTAAAAATAGATTAACTAAGTTAAAAATAGAGAATTAAAAACTAGTGTAATTCACTTGTTTCTAACTCTCTATTTTTACATCACACTACCCAATGCTAATAGATATAACTTAAATACCTAACACTTGACCAGCCTTCTAGATTTCCGTGTTTTATCTTAAACCACCTTCCGTTACTTGAGTAGTCTATAACCTTTGCATATTCTCCTGCACCAATTGTTCCAACAATTGAAAAACTTGTAGTTGGTCCACTTCTTACGTTTAATCGGTAAACTTCCTTTACCGCAACGTATCTACCAGGCTCTAATTCTCCCACAAACTGTGCTCTAATCCAACCTACCTTTCCGTTTTGAGACACTCTATACCACCCTTGCCTGTAATCTATTAGATACAAAATAGTATCTTTTAAAATAACGTCTAAAATATTTGAATTCAAACTATTTGATTCTCTTAGATAAACCCCATAATTAACATTTGTAATTTTTGCAAAAATCCCTGCTGATAAATGTTTAGGATTTATATCATCCCCCTCATCTTTCAAAAAAACATACCTAGCAGGTATATATCCCCTATTTACTTCGTTCATACTTCTAAAATATCTCTTTGTTCCCTGTATACCACCCCTAAAGGTATCTGTTGTTGCTTCATATGTATACATCCCCTCTACTCCATCTTGAGTTCCCCATCTATCAAATATCATAGCATGATGACCAGGGCGAACTAATATGTCCATTTTTTTAAGCTTGCTCATCGTTATTTTTTCAAAATAATAATTTAACAAAATGGAGGTTGATTGTTTATGATCCTCAATGTTAAAGGTTGCTTGTACAAATCCTGAACAATCAAGTCCTGCAGTACCTGGCACATGACCGTATCCGCCTTGCGTATTAACATTACCAGTAAACGCACCATTATTTACTGCCTCTAAAAAACTATTCCACGGTTGCCTAAAAGAACTTGAATCTAAACCATCTAGGCCTCCCCAATTATACGGAATACCTTTCATTTGTGCATAATTTACATTTTGAAGTTGAACTGGATGTGTAACCCTCCAAGAATGGCTAGAACTAATACTAGAATTTCTACTTGAGTTAAATGTCCATTGTAAATCAATCATTTCAAGCGCTCTTTTTTCAGCCTCCTGCCTTGAGATTGGTGTTTGAACGCTATTTGCTTCAGATTTTAAATTAAAGCATAAGATAATCAAGAAGCTACATAACACAGCACAAATATAGATTTTAGAATTTTTCAAACTCTTACCTCCTTTAGTTTTCACAGTAAGGTTTCATCTATGTTAAATTTTGATTATTGGTATACTCATTCTAATACACATTGTTAAACGTATCAACGAACAATATTTGGTAAAAATTTTAACAGATAACGTCAAAGAAAAAAATTTTAAAAATTAAATTTTAGCATATAAAAAGATGGGCAATTAATTGCCCATCTTTTTATATACTATAATCAAATTTTTATACGCTTATCATTTTGCAATCCCAAACTACAATGCCAAACCATTCACATTAATCATTAAATACCAAATCTATGTACCTGCGACTCCCTTGCATGTCTAGAATCTCTAAAGCTCTGATCATCATTAGATATAATTTCTCCGTCTTCCCCATCTTCTCCGTCTTCTCCGTCTTCCCCATCTTCTCCGTCTTCTCCATCTTCACCGTCTTCTCCATCTTCTCCGTCTTCTCCATCTTCTCCGTCTTCTCCATCTTCTCCGTCTTCTCCGTCTTCTCCGTCTTCTCCATCTTCTCCGTCTTCTCCATCTTCTCCGTCTTCTCCTTCAGGGCCTATTAAACTATCTATAAAATCTTGCTCACTTCCTTCATTCCCTAAACTTAACCATATATCGTATGCACTCAATCCATCTTTTCCAGCATCACCTTTTAAACTTTCTAGAAACTCTTCTTCTGTTCCTTCATTTCCATCTTCTAGCCATATTTCATATGCAGATTCTCCATCATCTCCATCTTCTCCAGCATCGCCTTTTAAACTATCAATGAAATCTTGCTCCGTTCCTTCATTCCCTAAGTTTTTCCACACTTCATACGCGCTTAATCCTTCTTCTCCATCATCTCCATCATCTCCATCTTCACCATCTGGACCTTTTAAACTATCAATGAAATCTTGCTCCGATCCTTTATTTCCTAAGCTTTTCCACACTTCATACGCGCTTAAGCCATCTTCTCCATCTTCTCCATCTTCTCCATCTTCTCCATCCTCTCCATCCTCTCCATCTTCTCCATCCTCTCCATCTTCTCCAGCATCACCTTTTAAACTATCAATGAAATCTTCCTCCGTTCCTTCATTCCCTAAGTTTTTCCACACTTCATACGCGCTTAATCCTTCTTCTCCATCCTCTCCATCCTCTCCAGCTTCACCATCTGGACCTCTAAGACTATCAATGAAATCTTGCTCCGATCCTTTATTTCCTAAATTTAACCATATTTCATATGCACTTAATCCATCCTTACCTTTTAAGCTATCTAAAAATTCTTGTTCATCACCTTCATTTCCTTCTAATAACCATATTTCATATACAGACATTCCATCAACGCCGTCATCGCCATCAATACCATCGGATCCAGAATCTCCCTTTAAACTATCTATAAAATCTTGTTCATCACCCTCATTTCCTAATTGAATCCAAATTTCAAAGGCTGTTAATCCATCTTCCCCATCTTTTCCAATTAGGCTATCTAAAAACTCCTGCTCGGTTCCATCATTTCCTGCTTCTATCCATATTTCATATGCAGATAACCCATCCTCTCCATCCTTTCCGTCTTCTCCAATTAAGCTATCTAAAAACTCCTGCTCGGTTCCATCATTTCCTGCTTCTATCCATATTTCATATGCAGATAACCCATCCTCTCCATCCTTTCCGTCTTCTCCAATTAAGCTATCTAAAAACTCCTGCTCGGTTCCATCATTTCCT
>CAZTHU010000044.1:7504-10465 GCA_964613575.1 uncultured Eubacteriales bacterium
CGGTTCCATCATTTCCTGCTTCTATCCATATTTCATATGCTGATAATCCGTCTTCGCCATCTTCACCATCTTCACCATCTTCACCATCTTCTCCATCTTTTCCGTCTTCTCCATCTTTTCCGTCTGCTCCATCGCTTCCACTACTTTTGCTCCATCTAGTAAATAAACACGCGTTGACCGGAACTGTACTTGTAACAAAAACCAATAAACTAAGAACTAATGCAAAAATCACCATTGTTCTCTTACTAAAATTAAAGAATTTAAAAACCATAACACAACCTCCTATAAAAATTTTATATACATTGCTTAAAGTTAGCAAAAAATCAACTATATATAAACTCCATCAACATAATAATAAGCTGTTTTATTTTTAGTATACCATCTTTTTTTATGTTAATCAATTATTTTTTTAGTTTTTAAAAATGAATTTGTAGTTCTAAATTTAAAATATGTCCGATAAGTTGCCTGTTTTTGATAGTTTTAATTACTCTACCAGTATTTTTTTTTATAATACGCAAACACTAAAATATAAAATACAAAATAATTTTTAAAGGAGTACACACTATTATGAAACAAACATTTCGAACCGATCTTGCAATGGAAGCAACTGAAATTTTTAAAGCATCAACAAATACAGATGAACAAAATTATCCCCCTGGAGTAGAGGTAACAGAACAAACTCATAAAGAATTAAAAATAACACATGTTAAAATAACCTCTAAAGAAGGTGAGGACAAAATAGGAAAACCCATTGGAAACTATATAACTTTGGAGGCAGAAAATCTTGCGAAAGATTATTTTGAAGATTATCACGTCACATGCAATATTTTAGCCAAAGAACTCTCTAACCTTATGAATATACAAAGCGAGCAAACAGTTTTGATCGTTGGCCTTGGAAATTGGAATATAACCTCAGATTCCTTAGGACCTAAGGTAGTATCCGAAACTGTTGTTACAAGACACATATTAGAATATGGAAATTTAACCGATGAACAAAAGAATAATAACTTACGCTCAGTATCCGCTATTTCACCAGGAGTTTTAGGGATAACTGGTATTGAAACGTTTGAGATAGTAAAAGGCGTAGTAGATAGCATAAACCCATCATTGATTATTGTAATAGATGCTCTAGCTTCAAGAAAAGCAAATAGAATTAGTACCACAATACAAATTGCTGACACTGGAATTTCCCCTGGATCTGGTGTGAGAAATAAAAGAATGGGGATTACAAAAGAATCTCTTGGTGTCCCAGTCATTGCAATAGGAATGCCAACAGTAATAGATGCGGCAACTTTATCGTCAGATGCTATCGAAATGCTGTTAGAAGACATCAAAAATGAGAATGCACAGGTTCCAGAAGAATTAGATCTTTTACAAAAACTCAACAAATACAATGATCTAAATCTTGAAGGGCTAGTCAATCGACTTATTGAACCATATTATCAAAACCTAATTGTAACCCCAAAAGAAATAGACGAAATTATTCAAAGGGTCTCTAATATAATTGCCACAGGGATAAATATTTCCCTAGGAGTAAAAGAGCAGTTTAATACTACAAATTAAAATCCTTATCCTTTTACATTTCAGGGTTAATAATTTCACACAAAAATCCGACCTAAATAATGAGTGGAAAAAGAAAAGACCTTTTCTTTTTCCCTCAATAGGTATATAATAAGTGATGTCTTTCTGCTTATTATAACCAAAACTAATTTTAGGTGGTGCTAACCTCTATGAAAAAATTTTTAAAATACGGTTCTATACTACTAGTAATACTGCTTATTTGGGACGCAAATGTTACTTTACCTCTAAGGTTTTTTGCTTTATACGTGAATCAAATAGGTCACCTTTTGATTGCATTATTGTTTTCATATTCACCTGGTGAAGATATCTTAATAAATATATCCCAACCTACATACGAAATAGTAAATCAAAGATCATTTCTCTCGGCTTTTTTAATTGCCAATGCGGGCTACATTGCAAGCCTCACTTTTATGATGTTTGCAATCTCTCTTAAGTCTAGTATAATAAAAACCTACGCAACTAGCATGTTTGCTATAAGCTTTTTACTACTTGCATATGTATATTCAGGTATATCCGAACATCTATTATATGCAGGTATTTTAGCCATAGTAGCTTTAGTTTTGCAAATGGTTAATAAAGATAATTTTTATAACTACACTTTAAACGTGCTAGGACTTTCAAGCTTAGCATTCATAATTTACGATCTAATATTTGGTAGTTTATCCTACTCTTACAAACTAGGTTTTGGCAATTTCCAATCAGACATTCCATACTCTGGTGCAATACAGTTAGAGACTTTAACTGGCCTGCCATTAATAGTTTGGGTTCTTATATGGTCTATAATAACTTTTGTAACTTGCATACTCCTAGTGATGGAAAGACCAACAGAAGAAACCGAAGAAGAAGCAGAAGAAGAATAATAATATAAATAAATAACATTAAATGAAAGGCGTGAATAAAATGACAGAAAAACCACAACAAAAGATAGAGACTCTAAAAGAAAAAATAAATTATCACAATCACAAATATTACGTAGAAGATAACCCTGAAATTTCAGACTTCGAATACGATAACCTATATAAAGAACTAGAAGCCTTAGAAAAAGATTACCCCGATCTAATCACCCAAGACTCGCCTAGTCAAAGAATAGGCGGTGTGGCACTTGATTCTTTTCAAAAAGCACAGCATAAAACACCTATGCAAAGTCTTTCTGATGTGTTTACAATCGAAGAAATAAAAGACTTTGACAATCGAATAAAAAAAGAATTACCAAGTGACCTAACCTACATAGTTGAGCAAAAAATTGACGGACTATCCGTTTGTCTTGAATATGAAGATGGAATTTTTGTACGTGGTACGACTAGGGGTGACGGAAGCATTGGTGAAGATGTCACATTAAACCTTAAAACTATACCCTCTATCCCTTTAAAGATTACTAAC
>CAZTHU010000045.1:0-7410 GCA_964613575.1 uncultured Eubacteriales bacterium
TCTACTTCTAATCCAACGTAGTCAGTTAAGACTTAGGCTAGTCAATAAGGGCTTTAACAAGCCCGTCACTTTAGTGATGGGTTATTGACTTATTACCCACAGCTTAAACTATGCCTGTTTTGGTGCATCTACAGGACAAACATTTGCACATGCTCCACAATCAATGCAAGCATCTTCACTTATAACATACTTTGAATCACCTGCTGTTATACAAGAAACAGGACACTCTGGTTCACAAGCACCACAACTGATGCAAGAGTCTTCTATTACATAAGCCACAAAAAACACCTCCTACTTACTAATTTAATTACTACTATATCATAACATTTTTTCTATTTTTATCAAGATTTTTAATAATTTTTATTAAATTTTTTAATCCTCTAAATCTTTTAGCGCCTCGATATCTGCTGCTTCCTCTGATTCCGAGTCACCATTTTCAACATCTTTTATAACCTTTACATCTTTAGCCTTATATTCTATCAAATCTGCCTCCTGCCCTTTATCCAATCTAACCTTGACCAATTCCTTCAAAATACTTGTATATATAACCTGACCATTACCATCAGGTGTCTCTACAAAAGCACCCACCTTTGGAACTTTCTTTATTAACTCTTCGTAAGCATCCTGTTCATATTTCAAACAACACATTAATCTGCCACATAGCCCGGATATTTTTGAAGGATTTAAGGATAGTCCTTGTTCTTTTGCCATTTTTATCGAAACAGGCTGAAATTCACCCAGATATGATTTACAACAAAGAACAAGTCCACATATACCAATACCACCAAATATCTTCGACTCATCTCTAACACCAATTTGCCTTAGCTCAATTCTAGTTCTAAAAACAGATGCTAAATCTTTTACAAGCTCCCTAAAGTCTATTCTTCCATCTGCTGTAAAGTAAAATAGAATCTTATTATTATCAAAAGTATATTCCACATCTACTAATTTCATCTCTAACTTATGTTTTTTAATCTTTTGGAAGCATATATCAAACGCTTCCTTTTCCTTCTTTTTGTTTTCTTCATGCTTTTTTACATCCTCATCACTAACAACTCTAATAACTTTTTTAAGAGGAGCCACCACCTCTTCATCCAGTATTTCTTTTTTACAAATTACAACCTTACCAAGTTCTACACCTCTTGCGGTCTCAACTATAACCTGCACGTCCTTTTCAATTTCTAAATCCCCAGGATCAAAAAAATATATCTTTCCAGATTTTTTAAACCTTACACCTATAACTGTAATCATATTCTATTCTCCTTAATTAATCGTCTTATCACAATGCCAATTCCATTGTTAAATATTCCATCGCCAATGAAAAATTTGCGTTTTTCTTAAGGCCATCCTCAACCTTTTGCAAAATATCTATCCACTTTATGATCATATCCTTTTCCAAAAAATCACTCTTACTACTTAAAACATCTTTCTTATCTATATTAAATAAAATATTTTCCAAACCCTCATCATTTATAATTAGTAAATCTCTAAAAATCATTTTCATTAAACTAAAAACATATTTATATTTCTCTTTATTCTCTTCTAATAAGTTTAACAAAGTCATGTTGCTACCATTTTTTCTTTCTAAGACATCCATTACTACATCAAAAACACTCTCTCTTAAGAGGGTAAAATCTTCTTCTTCAATTAATTTTCTAGCAAATCCTATGTTGCCATCTGCAATTTTCACGATAAATCTTAGCCTATGCTTTTCATTGTATCTTGATTCTATATATTTTTCAATATCTTCTTTTGAATATTTCTCCAACTCTTTTTTCACAACTCTAGACTGTATGGTTTGCAAAAACATTTCAAAATTTCTTGTAAGCATTAATATAACAATTTCAACTGGCGGCTCTTCAATTATTTTTAATAAAGCATTTTGAGCTTGTTGAGTTAAAAGCTCTGCTTCTGGAATTATATATACTTTTCGTTTAGAATACATAGTACTTACAGAAACATTTTTTTGCAATATTCTTACATCATCAACACCAATGTTAATCTTTTCTTTTTGGAGATAATAAAAGTCTGGATTTGCACCACTTTCAAAAGTCTTGCAACTTCTACACTTACCACAGGCTTCAATAGGACCTTGTTGATTTTGCAACCCATTTACTTCTTGAATATCTGTACACAAAAGCATCTTAGCAAATACCTTTGCGATAGTCATCTTTCCCATTCCATCATCAGCAGAAAAAGCATATGCATGACCTATCTCATCGTTTTTAATAACTTGTTGAATCCATAATTTTAGTCTTTTTTGACCCACTATATCTTTAAACTCTATACTCAAAGCATTATCACTCCTAAAACACCGAATAGTAAGCTTAGTTAATTAAAATATTAGATATTACATTTATTTGAAAGGGTAGCTATTATTCTTTCTTATTATTCATTACAACTCAAGATCCAATACAAGCCCCCTAATATCTTGTACTTTTTGCAAAATCTTAACCTCATCTTTTTGTTTCTCTAGCATTTCATCAGTTAGTGCATCTATCTCTTTATTTATTTTTTGCACAGTAACAAAAACCTTATGCCTTCCCCTCCTGTCAAGATTTGAAGTTTTAGTATAACGATTAGAATTATCAATAACTTGATTTAAAAATTCCTTTAACAGCATCTTGTACACTCTTAATTCTTTAACATCTACAGTTTTACCAAGCTTTTCACCTTGCACAAATATATCTTCCATTAACTTTTTCATCTTGTCATTAAATAAAAGTTCATCATTTTGTCCCATAAAATTTGTAAAATTAGTTTCTTGCTTAGTTTCTACTTTCCTTGTCTTATTTGCAGAAACTAAATTCGTCAAGTTCTTTGTCTTTGGATTTGTTCTATCTACTTTCATAAACAACCACCTCTTAAAAGGAATTATACTCTAAATAGTGTTATTGAACAATAGCATAAGTAAAAATAAAAATAAATAAGATAAACGCAAAAAGCGACAGAGTTTAACATCCCTGCCGCATACTTACATCATTCACAGTCGTCTTAGCAAAATTACTTTGCTTTCATAAGATTCACAGATCTATCTAGTTGAGATTTTTTTCTTGCTGCAGTGTTCTTATGCATAACACCTTTGCTAACCGCTTTATCTATAGCTATAATAGCGTCTTTAGTAAGCGCTGTAGCGTTCTCGTCTGATTTATTAACAGCTATTTTAGACTTTTTAATAGAAGTCCTCAACGCCGTCCTCACTATAGCCTTTCTTTGCCTTCTAACCTCAGAAGTTTTACCCCTCTTTAAAGCAGATTTACAATTTGCCACTTAATTCACCTCCCCAACTTTAATTAACAAAACTAATTTTAGCATGCATTGAAATAAATTTCAATAAAATTTAAAAATTCTTTTAATTTCTTTTAAAAACTGATCTTAGTTTATTCTAAGATTATAAACTCTCTCCTCTTCTGGCAATAATTCCCCTATGCCAGGCTTAAAACAAATAAATCTGAGGACTGTCTGCCCTAAGTTTTTTGCTTCAAAAACAAAATTGTGTCTCTTTACTCCAAATTCATCAACAATTTCATCTCTACCTTTAAGTCGAACATTTCCTTCACCTGATTCAATAATATAAAACCACTTCCTACCATCATTTGGCTCTACCGGTAATGTCAATGTAAATGTCTTTCCTAAAGATATATCTGAATCATTAACCTCTTCTTCTATTTTATTATGATTTAGCTTTTTTTCTTCTACAGGCTTTTTTATTGTTATCGTTCCCTTATCAACTATTACATCGTACCCTAAATACTCCTCAACAAGTTCAGATGAAACATATAAGAACCCATCCTGTACAACTGGATAAAAACCAAGCCTTTCTTTTTGTCTGTTTACTAATATTTCAAATTTCCCCGCTGAAACTTCTATCTCGAGTTGTCTATACCTTATAACCGCATCTTTTTGGCTCAAAGACTTACCTTCAGAAACCCAGCTTGCAGTTCCTCCTAAAACTTCAATTACGGGTTTAATAGGAATCATAATACTATGCCTCATAACATACGATCTTACAGTCTCGTCTTCATCGTATGGAACTCTTTGTCCGTTGACCAATATATGTGGCCATAAAACGCTAAGTTCTACCTTTCCAGGCACATCAACATGTGCAATAGCAGATCTAACTTCTCCATTTGTCAGATCTCCTCTTAATTCATAGTAATATCTCATCCCAGGCATTAAACCATCATCTTGAAAAGCTCCATCCTCCAACGAGACATTATATGTAACATCCCTGCCCTCAGGCTTAGATGCTGTTCTAACTAACATTAAGTTTCTAACCCCCTCTTTTGGGGGTGAAGTCCATGTTATCCTAGCGTTGTTGTTATCAAGCTCTGCCTTTAAGTCATTTATAATATAATCAACATTCTCATCCTCTATTTCATCTTCCATTTCTATTGGAGTTTCAAGTTCTTTTACTTCCTCTTCTTCCTCTTGTGGTTGAGTCGATTCTATCTCCTGTGTTTCTTCTTCTTGGTATACACCCACATCTCGATTCATACCAAAAGATAGCAACGCCAATAATATAAAAACAAATAACGAAGCCACCACAATAGCATTTTTACTCGTATTCATAAGAACATCCCCCTTTAAAAACAGGTTTTTAAACACCTCACTACATAACATTCTATCTTGTAAGCATAATAATATCAATACATTTCTCTAAATAATTAATATTCATACAAAAAAACTAACCTGTCCCCCTTAAATAAAAAACTAACCTGTCCCCCTTAAATTAAATAATTATTTCGCAAATACATGCCGGCCGATAGTCGTTACTATTGGTCTTGACCATATCCATTCACTTGTTGCTGTAACAGGATTCCAATAATATATACAACCATCAGTAGGATCCCAACCATTCAAAACATCCCTTGCGGCATTTATAGAATCTTGTGTTGGAGGAAGATTTATTTGACCATCTCTCACTGCGTCAAATGCACCAGCTTGATATATAACACCTGCAATAGTTTGAGGAAATCTACTATCCCTCACCCTATTAAGTACAACTGCACCTACTGCAACTTGACCTGTGTACGGCTCGCCCCGTGCTTCTCCACTAATAATATGGGCAAGTAGCGACTCATCCCTGTTATCACCCCTAGAGACCGTGGTACCAGTTACGTTAGGATTTATACCTAGTGCAGCTAATGTTTGCGGGCCTGCTATACCATCAACAGTTAAACGATTTCTAGACTGGAAGAACCTCACTGCACGATAAGTCAATGGTCCATAAACTCCGTCTACTTCCCCAGCATAATACCCCCAATCTTTAAGCCGTGTTTGAATCTCTATAACCTGCTGTCCTCTCGAACCATAATAAGAATAAGCATTTGAATAGTTGATAAGTTCCTTTAAAAGCAAAATTGATAACCCAATCACCAAGAGCATAGAAATAAGCATTAGTCTTTTTTTCATAATCATTTCTCCCTTCAAAAAAAATATAGATTACAATAAACTTTAATTAATAACATCAAGCTTATTATAACCTATATTCTTTATTTTAAACAAAAATGGAAAATTGAGTAGTTAACGTAGTTGTCAATTAAAGCATAACATTTATTACCTACCAAGCCTTTAAGTAACTTTTTTGTGCATTATCAAGATTGTCTATCTCTATTCCCATAGACTCTAACTTCATTCTAGCTACCATCTCATCTATTTGCTCTGGCACATTATAAACCTCACTTGCCATTTTTCTGCCATTTTCATGCATATGCTTTAAACATAGCGCCTGTATTGCAAAACTCATATCCATAATCTCAGCAGGATGACCATTTCCTGATGCAAGATTAACTAAACGACCTTCTGCTAATAAGTTTATTGTTCTACCATTTTTCAGAGTATACCCCACAATGTTAGGTTTTCTAAGCTCTGTACTCTCTGCTATCTCTGCTAAACCTTTCTTATCAATTTCAACATCAAAATGCCCTGCATTTGCCAAAAGCACATTATCTTTCATCTTTAGGAAATGCTCTTTATGTATTATATAATTACAGCCTGTAGCAGTCACAAATATATCTCCAATACTTGCAGCCTGATGCATATTCATAACGCTATAACCTTCCATAGCTGCCTCTAAAGCCTTCACAGGGTCTACCTCAGTAACAATAACATTTGCTCCAAGCCCCTTTGCTCTCATTGCAATCCCTTTAGAGCAAAGCCCAAACCCTGCAACTACAACACTTTTACCTGCAATTATTAAATTTGTAGTATGCATCAATCCATCCCAAACTGACTGTCCTGTCCCATAACGATTATCGAACAAATGCTTACATTTGGCATCATTAACTGAAATCATAGGAAAGTTTAGCTTCCCATCTCTTTGCCTTGCACGAAGCCTCATCACTCCAGTTGTTGTTTCCTCACAACCTCCAATTATATTCTCTGCTAAACTTGGATTCTCATCATGCAATAGATTCACGAAATCCCCACCATCATCAATGATTATGTCAGGCTTAAATTCTAGCGCCATTTCTAAATGCTTCTTATAGTCTTCGTTAGATGCATTATGCCAAGCAAATACCTCTACGCCCATACTTGCAAGCCCTGCCGCCACATCATCCTGTGTAGATAAAGGATTGCATCCAGTCGCAGTAACTTGCGCCCCTGCAGACTTTAACACAGTTGCTAGATATGCAGTCTTTGCCTCTAAGTGTATTGAAATTGCAATTTTAAGACCTTCAAACGGCTTTTCTTCCTCAAATTGCTTTTCAATATTACTTAGAACCTTCATATGCGATTTTACCCAATTAATTTTCTCAACGCCACTACTCGCTAAATTCATATCTTTTACTAAGCTCATAATAAACACCTCTTTTTAAAAATTTGTATTTCAAAAGCAATTATAATAGAAACTTTACTTTAATTCAATTCTTTTATATGTTACTTCTTTACCTTTCACACCTTGCTTCTCTAGCTCCATGCCCTCTGTTGCAGTTTTTAAGTTTATTTCATTAATTATTCCACTAGAACCTTTCTCGTTTATGTCACTAGCATCCTCAAACGCTATCGATATAACGTTTCTACCCTTTTTAAGCCCCTCTCTTGCTATAGGAAATTCATCTACAGATGAAAATGTCCACATCTTTCTAGCAGGCTGAAACCAGCCCCCTCTTTTTAACCAATCATCATCCGAGAGCCACCTTCCCATTAACCTTCCATTTAAGTATATGGAGGCTTTAGCATTCTTTCCTTTTATATTAAGACTAATCGGTACATATAGTTTATCCTTATTAGGGAGATTATTTTCATTAAACTCAGTCCTATACCATCTAACCTCACCATTTTTTAATTTAAGCGGAACATTGTTCACTTCCCATTTTTCATCGTTAAAATTTGGCTTATGATAGTCTTTATCAAACCCACTTAAATTTGGTTTTAACTTCCAGTTTACAATCGGCTTATTATTAA
>CAZTHU010000045.1:7510-10438 GCA_964613575.1 uncultured Eubacteriales bacterium
TCAAACCCACTTAAATTTGGTTTTAACTTCCAGTTTACAATCGGCTTATTATTAAAGACACTATCCCCTGATAACCCCTTTTTAGAATCATAGCTAAGACTTGGTATCCTAAATTTAATAAATGGTATCTCAAAAGACTTTCCAAATGCCGATATTCTATTTAATTTGCCATGGGGAAGTAGTATTCCTCCATGCCCCCATATTTCGGTCTTAAAGCTAAGTATATTTTTACCCTCTTTTAAAATCTGCGTCGGAATATTAAACTTATAAGAACTATCCTTACTCTTATTGTTAATTTCTGTACCGATAGGTGTTAACGTAGTTACATAATGACCATTTATATAAATCGAACTAAAATCGGCAGCACTTCCAATTAAAAGATTGGGCGTTTTAGCTAAGTCATCTTTAGTTAAATCAACCTCTGCTCTATACCATGAATGCCCATGATATATTCCATGATTTTCTACATGAGAAGGTTTATCTCCTATGCTAAGCCATTTATCAGTACTATGTAGGGGATCGGCCTCTAATACATCATCCATAACCTTTCCCGTTGTTAAGTTTAGATTAAAAGGTATCTCTGGGATGTCTTTTTTAGGCTGCATTATAGTTAAACCGCTTTTTTCATCATATGGTTTAATAGTTGTCGTACCATCTAAACTAATTTCCCCTCTAGAATATGTACAAAAATACTCAGATTGAGAATTAGAAGAAATTTCAATATAGTTTTTATCATCTTGTCTATTTAGGTAATCCACTCCACAAACCATTGATTCCCCTTGCTTTGTATTTGCAAACCACGTTTTTCCAGCAGTGTGTGTATCTAAAATAATTACTTTTCCCTTTTTGCCATTTTCATCCGTATATTCAAGTGCTTTTGGCAAAGAATGTTTATAACTAATTGTAAAACTATTATCAGTATCCTCATTTACCACTATTCCATTAGTCTTTGCCGTAATCTTAATATCTTTACCCTCTAACTTTAATTCTCCATGAGAATTCTTCTCACCGTACAAAACAAGTAAATTTTCATCATTAAACTCTCTATTTGTTAAAACCTCACTTGTACTATACTTTAAAGTCACATCATTTTTTAGCGAGAAATTATACGGTATAAATTTGGTATATTCATTATCCACCTCATTTAAACACGAAGAAGTATTTAACCCATGTTCTTTTGGAATATTTAAGTTAGAGTATTTAGGAAAGGTTTCCCCAAAAGCTGTTATACTATTTTTACCAAGATTTCTTGATTGTCTTCCATTATTATAAACCCCTATAAGCGCAGAGTTTTCGCCAGTAGGCAACCAGTAATTCACTCTAGTATTTGGATGATCTGGGTCTTTAACGCCCGTATTCTTGTTTTTAATACGAACACTTTGATCTTGATCTAAAATCTTAGCGTTATCAAAGGTTCTATTAGGTTTGTAGGCTTTAGCTATAATATGTTCAAAGGATTCGAGAAAGAGATTTGTCCGCCTAATATTATAAAAGCTATCTCTTAAAACACCAGATGGGCTTATAGCCGAACCAAAATAGTCACCTTTTCCTGGATACATCCCTATTGATGGTCTTAAGAAAGCAGTTCTAGGGTGCTTAAAATTTACCATCCTTGATAAAAATTTTGCAACTCCTTGAATATTATCAGTTAAAAATCCATTAATCAAAACAGCATTTTGATGATCTTGTTGAAAAAAGCCAAGATTGTTAAACTGTATCACCGAATTCATCCCGCCTAATATTAATCTTCTTAAAACATTTGATTCACGTTCTGTTTCGGTTAAGCCTAAGGGAACATTTTTGTATTGACCATTATATTTTTCAGAATGCATATCTTCTCTTAGCTTTTTTGTTTGAAACTCTGCGTTTTTTAAACCAGTATACATATTAGGCATTGGAACTAAGTCTTTTGCATTATCTAGACCATTTATTTTTCCAGAACCAGGGCAAGTAGTTATTGGAACATTTATTCCATCACCTCTTGCAAAACCTGTTAATTTTTCAAGATAGTTTCCTACGTTAATTTTTTGATTTATAGGCCTTTCAACTTTGCCTGCCTTAGTAGAGAACTTATCAAAATCCTTAAGTACCAAAAACCAATCGTATTCATTCTCAACACTGTACAAAATAATAGGTCCACCATTGGTGTGTAAATATGGCTTTACAATTTCATTTACTTTAGAAAAATATCTCTTTACTATATCTAGAAATTCTTTATCGTCTGTGCGCACATTAACGCCATTTTTCTCATCCGATGCTTTGTTTGCTTTTGCAATAAGCCACCCCGGCAATCCACCTGCGTCCATCTCATTACAAATATAAGGGCCTGGCCTAAACATTACATACATATTATGTTTTTTAGCTAAGTCTAAAAAGTGCTTCAAATCAAATTTTTCAAAATCGAATTTGCCCTCTATCGGTTCATGATTTCTCCAAGAAACATACATGTCTATCGTGTTATATCCAGCAGCTTTAAATCTCTTTATTCTATCCTCCCAAACTTCCTTTGGAATTTTAAACCATTGTATGGGTCCTCCTCTTAAAAGAGTAGGCTTTCCATCAATTAGGAAACCTTCTTTTTTAAGCTCTACCTTGTTTTCTAGCTTGTTTTTTAAAGACAACTTCAGCTCTTTAGAATTTTCAAACTCGCTCATTTTAAAACCTGACGGTTTATCACTTAAAGTGTTTTCCGTCGTTCTATTTAAGAGTGGTGCAATATTTGTTTGCAATAAAGACATCTAATGAACCCCCTAGATTTAAATTTAGATAACTTAATCCCCTTTAAGTAAATGAAACGTATCCAAAAGAAATAAATAAAAAAACTTAAATATTTTAATTATCAAGATTATATCAAAGTTAAAAAAAAAATGCTAGTATATTTTTTTAAGGGGACAGGTTAGTTTTTTATAAACTAACCTGTCCCCTTAT
>CAZTHU010000046.1:0-10195 GCA_964613575.1 uncultured Eubacteriales bacterium
TTCCAAAAGCACCAGGTCCAGTATGAGCACCTATCACAGAACCAATTTCCGTAATTAAGTTAACTTTTTGTTCATACTCATCAGGTAGTTTTTCTAGAAATTGATTCATAATTTTTTGACTCTCCCCCCATATAAATCCATACGAAATCTTTTTACCTTCGTTTTCCTTTTTATAATCATCCATTGCATTAATTATCCTACTAAAAGCTTTATTTATACCCCTTGCTTTATCAAACGTCGTAACAATACCGTCGTCTAAAAATAGTACTGGCTTTACATTAAGTAATGTTCCAATAAGTTCAGAAGCCCTACCAATTCGCCCACCTTTTCTAAGGTATTCTAATGTATCAACTATAAAATATAGCTTAGTGTTCTTAATTAAAGTTTGAGCAAACTTAACAATACTCTCTTTACTCTCACCTCTTTTTGCCATCTTTGCACACTCTAATACTATCAAGCCCAAAGAGCCGCATGCATGCCTTGAATCTAAAACTGTAACCTTTTGGTTATTCAAATCCTTTTGTGCAATTAAAGCCGATTTGTATGTTCCGCTTAATTTTGAGCTAATGTGAATAGATATTATTTCATCATCCTTTTCTAATACCTTTTGATAAGTCTTAACAAAATCCTCCGGTGTTGGCTGAGACGTCTTTGGATGTTCTTTTTCCTCTTTAAGCATTTTATAAAAATCTTTAGATGTAATCTCTAATCCATCTTTAAAAGCTTTTTCACCAAAGTACACATTTAGTGGTACAACTTCTATCTCATTTTCTTTTATAAGTTCACTACTTAAATCACAAGTGCTATCTGTAACTATTCTAACCATATAAAACCTACCTTTCATAAATTTAATGCCTATTAGTTAACCCATACTTAAACGATGATTATATATTAAAGCAAAAACTATTCTACCGATACAATGATTGAAAAATATGGTTGCCCTCCATGATGAATCTCTAAGTCTAAATCCTGATGTTTTTCTTCTATATTTCTCCTTATAAGCTCCATAGTCTTTGAATCCACTCTTTCTGAAAACAATAAAGTAACAATAGAACTCTCTTCTTCTTTCATATTATCAAGTAAATCTAGTAAAGCTGAAAGAACACTCTCGTAAGTTGATAAAACGCGTTCATTATAAATTGCTATCAAATCGCCTTCTTTTATTTGCGTTTCTCCAATAACAACATCTTTAATAGCATAGGTAATTTCAGCTGTTTTAACCCTGCCTAAAGCTAGGTTCATATTCTTTAAATTCTCTTGTATGTCGCTTCCCTGATCCCAAGCTAGCATTGCAGAAAAACCCTCTGGCACAGTTTTAGACGAAACAGTATAAATATTTAGCTCTGGATGTAGAGCCTTAACTTGTTCAACCGCAAACACTACATTCCCGTTATTAGGAAGTATTATTATATTATCAGCATTTAAGTTAGATACAACCTCAGAAATATCGCTAACACTTGGGTTCATTGTTTGACCACCCTTTATTACAGCACCACAACCTAAAGATTTAAATATTTTTTCAACACCTTCACCTAAAGCAACTGCAACAAACTCAACTTTTTTGTTATCCTTTAACTTATCCTTAGCAAAGTGCTGACTATCCATATTCTCAATCTTTATATTCATTAAAACACCATATTCAAGGCATTTTTCCATAACACTGCCTGGATGCTTAGTATGTATATGCACTTTTATTTTATCACTTGTAGGAACAAAAACCAAAGAATCTCCCATCTCTAATAACTCTTCTTTTAATTTGCCTAAATCATTAAGTTTATAACTTACCATGAACTCCGTGCAATATCCATAGTTTTCTTCTATAAGATTGGTTTCCATAGCCATCTTCTTAATTTCAGACCCCTTCATGTCTCCAAGTTCTGGTAAAGGAATCTGATTCATCATTTTATGTATGCCTTCGATTATAAGTACAAACCCAAAAGCACCAGCATCAACTACCCCCGCTTCCTTTAATGCAGGCAAAAAATTTGGAGTATTCGCAAGCGACTTTTTTGACTCTCTTAAAAGCACATCCACAACCTTTATAATATCAACCTCAGTTTTTGCCTCTTCATATGCGGCGAAAACGCCATCTCTTAAGACCGTTAAAATTGTTCCTTCTTGCGGCGAAGAAACACAATCATACGCCTTTTGGTATGACTGTTTTAAAGCAATCGCAATATCCATAGAATTAAGTCTTTGGTTACCCTTAAACCCTTCTACAAAACCCTGTATCATTTGCGATAATATAACGCCAGAATTACCCCTTGCTCCCATCAAAGCCGCATCAGCTGCACTTTTTGCCACTTCAGAGAGCTCGTTAGAAAGACTAGGCTCGTTTATAGCTTGTAAAAGACTCCTTAGCGTCCCCCCCATATTTGTCCCTGTATCGCCATCAGGTACTGGAAAAACATTCATTTCATTTAAAACTTCTTCATTAGCTAATAACCACTTTGTAGAGGCGTCAAACATCTGACGCATTCGCTTGCCGTTCATATATAAAATAGCCATCCACATCACTCCTGTCTAAAATACTATATCTATACTACAAGTGAATCTAATAAACTTCGATACCATTATATTTTTTTTATTCACTCATTACAAGTTTTTTTGTTAAAACTTTAACGATTTATAAATTGCAAGTTAAAGTTACGAAAAAACACATGGTAAATATTTACACTTCTAACATGGAAATATTTTTCGAAACATAACCCATAACTTTGAAGTTAAATCGGATATGATTAAAAATCATGTAAAAATTAGAAGTGTAATTCTAATCTTATTGACAATACTATGTTTATATAATAAAATAAATTTCTTATATACTACGAATTGAGGTGTTGATATGATAGAACGTAATGAATATATTAGTACACTAATAAAACTTAAAGATAAAGATTTAATAAAGGTAATAATGGGTATTAGGCGTTGTGGTAAATCAACAATTCTCGAAATTTTCAAAGAATATCTTATGAATAATGATATCGAAAAATCTCAGATTATAGATATTAATTTTGAAGAAGCAAAATATGATTTTATAGATGATCATAAAAAACTATATGATTTTGTTAATCGGAAATTGATTGAAGGAAAAAAAGTTTATGTATTTTTAGATGAAGTTCAAAAGGTCAAAAATTTTGAAAAAGCAGTTGATAGCTTATATGTTAACAAAAACACTGATATTTATATTACAGGTTCAAATGCTTTTCTACTGTCTGGTGAACTAGCTACATTATTGTCTGGAAGATATATAAAAATTGAAATGCAGCCTTTTTCTTTTAAAGAGTATGTTTCAGCTTTTTCTTCTGAGGCTAATACTTTAAAGCTATTTTCTGAATACCAAAGATTTAGTTCTTTTCCGTATGCAATAAATTTTGAAAATGATAAAAAATTAGTAAGAAATTATTTAGATGGAATATTTAATTCTGTAGTCTTAAAAGATGTAGTATCTAGACATAAAATTTCTGATGTCTCAATGTTAGAAAGTGTAATAAAATATATGGCAGATAACATCGGGAATATTTGTTCTATAAAAAAAATTAGTGATACCATGACTTCTTTTGGTAGAAAAATTTCTACTCACACTGTCGAAAATTATTTAAACGCATTAGTAGAAGCATATGCTTTATACAGAGTTAACAGGTATGATATTAAAGGTAAGCAACACCTAAAAACAGGTGAGAAATATTATATTTGTGATATAGGATTACGGTATTATTTACTTGGAGAAAACATTTCAGACTCTGGTCGCGCTTTAGAAAACATAGTCTACCTTGAGTTAATAAGAAGAGGATGCGAAGTATATGTAGGAAAAACTGATACATTAGAAGTTGATTTTGTTGCTATAAATGAAAATGGTACTGCATATTATCAAGTTTCTGAAACTGTAAGAGGAGAAGAAATCCTTAATAGAGAATTGAAATCATTAGACAAAATTAAAGACCATAATCCTAAGTTTTTGCTAACATTAGATTATGATCCTCCTAAATCTCACAATGGTATTAAGCAGGTTAATGTAATAGATTGGTTATTAGAAGAAATATAATTTAAACTCCCTCGTAACCAATTGTTACTGTGTACTGGGATGTGAAAAAAACAATATCACGTTAAATCTTAATTGTTGAAGAGCAATAACAGCTGTAGCTGAATGCTTCAAATAATATTTCGGGCAAATGTACGTAATTTCGTTTTTCTATCTAGACCCCTGTTAACAGTAACTAATTGTCGGTTGCAAGTAAATAGGTTTTGTAACCACCACTTAAGTTTTTAACATCCGTAAATCCGTTTTGAATTAAAAGTCGAAATGCTAAATAACCCCTTAGTCCAACTTGGCAAAAAACAATTGTTTTTTTGTTTTTTGACAGCTCGTTTGTATTGTTTCTAAGTTCGTCTATGGGTATGTTAATAGCGCCTTTAATAGTTCCTTTCTCAAACTCACTTTTAGTCCTAACGTCTAATATTAAAGTTTTATTTAAATCTAAATCATCTATCTCATTTGCATGTATAATAGAGCAGTCGTCTTTTAAAATGTTTGATGCTACGTATCCAGCTATATTTACGGGATCCTTTGCAGATGAATAAGGAGGTGCATATGATAATTCTAATTTTTCAAGATCATAAACTGTCATTTTAGCTCTAATGGCAGTAGCTATAACGTCAATTCTTTTTTCTACACCTTCATATCCTATGGCTTGTGCGCCTAGAATTTGTCCATTTTGCGGATGGAATAAAAGTTTTAAAGAAATAGTACTTGCACCTGGATAATATCCAGCGTGAGATGAAGAATGGGTATATGATTTTTGATATGGGAGATTAAATCTACTTAATATTCTTTCATTGTTTCCAGTTGTAGCTACAGTAATATCAAATATTTTAAGAACAGATGTGCCTTGTGTTCCTTCATACTCATCCTTTTTTCCAGCTAAGTTGTTTGCCACTATTCTACCTTGTTTGTTAGCTGGACCTGCAAGTGGTATGAGTGTAGGGTTAGCATTTATATAGTCTAAAACTTCTATTGCGTCGCCTACAGCATAAATATTATCATCTGATGTTTTTGATGTTGCATCTACTTTAATGCCGCCTAATGAACCTAACTCTAAATTCGCATCTTTAGCAAGTTGTATTTCAGGTCGAACGCCAATTGCTAAAATAATCATATCGGTTTTTAACTCTTTTCCACTTTTTAAGATGACTTTAGAATAACCTTTATGGTTCTCCACCTCTTTTATGGCATCTTTAAGTTCTAGTTTTATATTATTGCTTTTTAAATGATCGTGAATTAAAGATGCCATTTCACAATCTGTGGTCGCTAGAACCTGGTTTGCCATTTCTACAATTGTAACATCTAAGCCTCTATGCTTAAGGTTTTCAGCAATTTCAAGCCCTATAAAACCACCGCCAACAATAGTAGCATGTTTAGGTTTTTGATTATCTACAAAATCTTTTATAGCGAAGGTATCTGGAATACTTCTTAATGTGAAAACATTATTATTATCTAAACCTTTTAAGGGTGGTTTTACAGGATTAGCCCCTGGTGCTAATACAAGCTTATCATAGCTTTCAGTATAAATTTGATTGTTCTTTGTATCATGTACGGTTATCTCTTTTTTTTCGCGATCTATATTAGTAACATTGCTATAAACTCGAACATCAATATTAAATCTTTGATTCATAGCTTGTGGTGTTTGGACCAAGAGCTTTTCTTTTTGTTTAATAACTTCTCCAATATAATATGGAAGTCCACAATTAGCAAAAGAGATGTGCTCTGTGCGTTCAAACATTATTATTTGCACCTTTTCATCTAGTCTTCTTAATTTTGCTGCACAGCTTGCACCACCAGCAACGCCTCCTATAATTAATACCTTCATAAGCTCTACCTCCAAATATATATTTGCTAAAGATTGTCTGCAATTACTCATACGGAATTAGCATATTTATATAGTAAATTAGATCGATGTGAAGTGTCAAATTTTTCTTTGAAACGAAGCTTACGGATGTATTGCGATGTAACGTATAAATGTACGTGATGTTGTTTTTCTATTGAACCACTGACCAGTAACCAATACATTCATATCTTAACACCTAAATGTAGAATAATTCTTGACTCAAAGCTTTTGCCTATGTATAATCAATTCACCATAAATTTTTCTGGAGGAATTATATGAAAAAGAAAGCATTACTTATTTTTTCTGATTTAGACGGGACACTTTTTCCTGCAAAAGGTGAACATATATCACAATTATCAAAAAAGCTTAAAACTATTCAAGATACTAACGAGGTACAAATAAAATTCATAGTTGTATCGGGTAGGAATACTGGACACACAAGAGCAATGGCTCAACATATTGAGCATAACCTTAAGGAAGCAGGCGTAAAAAATCCAGTGGATTTTTCTTTTAGCGAACAAGGAGGAGCATATGTTTGTGCAAATTCCCAAGTTGAACATAAATTTTTAGGGAATAAGGAAAAACTGCACCTCAAGAATAATTTAAAATCTGACTTTGAAAACAGTAAGTTTGCTATATATTTTGAGCAATGTCCACTAAACCAATATAACTCAGCTTTTGTTTTTAAAAGCTCTATTTCAAAATCTCTAAGTACAGAGGATAAAAGCACTATCAGAAAAGAATTTTTAACCTTCTTAAAAAACAGATTTGGAAAAACAATGAACATAGAAGATTCAGGTGCAATCGAGGTCACGCCTCCTGGAATAGGAAAAGACTTTGCACTAGAATATACACTTAGGCAATATAGAAAAGAATTTAATATTTCAGGCTTAATTTATTGTGGTGATTCAGGAAACGATCTATCTGCAATAAAATATGTCTCTAAACTTGCCATAGGAACAGGAATAAAAAGCTATGTTTTTACTCCTTCAAATGCAAAGCCCCAAGTTTCTTCAGAAAAGCTTGAAAACTGGAAGGATAAACTAAGCCCAAGGGCAGAAAAAAACATTGAGAAAAGTGACCTTAAAACAATAGAAGGCTTAAATGCTCTTTTAAATAAACACATTAAAAATAAAGACTTTATTGGAGAGGGCTTAGATACACTAAGCGTAAAAGATGACCTAGCGCTTTTAACACGCCATAAACAAACCAGTTGTTTTGAGCAAAAGCTCGTGTTATAATTCTAATTGGTAATGATGAAATGATAATTGTAAATTACAGTATAGAAAGGATTTGACAAAATGAAAAAAAGTAAATTGTTTTATTTATGTGCTTTATTTGCACTAATTTTAGTAATAGTAGCATGTACTGATAATGTTCAAGAACAAGAAACAATTAATATAGGAACCTTAATGGGTCCTACTGGTATGGGAATGGCTTTGCTTATGGAAAATAACGACACTGGCAAATCTAACTTAGATTACGAATTTACTGTTGTTGCTAGTCCAGACGAATTAGTTGGAAAGATTGTAAACAAAGAGATTGATATTGCAGCTGTACCCTCAAATTTAGCTGCCACTTTATACAATGTTACCAATAAACAAGTAGAGGTTCTAGCGATAAACACCTTAGGCGTACTTTATATGCTAGAAGAAGGTCATAACATAACTTCTATAAATGATCTAAAGGGTAAAGATATTCACATCAGTGGTAAAGGTACAGTCCCAGAATATGTTTTTAAGTACCTTTTAGAAAAAAATCAAATAAACCCTGAAAGTGACCTTTCTATTACATTTAGCACTCATCACGCTGACCTATCAACAAAAATGGCTGCTGGTGATGTTGAGCTTTCAATCCTTCCACAACCTCATGTAACTACTGTTTTGAAAAATAACCCAAATGTACGAATAGCAATGGATGTAAACAAAGAATGGAAGCAAGAGTTTGAGCAAGAACTTCCAATGGGCGTAGTTGTAGCACAAAAAGATTTTATAAAGGAAAATACGGAAGAACTAGAATTGTTTTTTAACGAATATAAAAGCTCTGTAAATTTTGTCAATTCTAATCAATCCGAAGCGGGAGAGTTTATACAGAATTTCGGGATTTTACCTAATGCACAAATTGCAACAGAAGCTATAGAACTATCCAACATAGTTTTTATTGATATGCAGAAAGGAAAACAAATGTTAGATTCATTATACCAAATTCTTTTTGAATATAACCCTCAGTCAGTTGGTGGTCAATTGCCTGACGAAGATTTCTATTATGAGCATTAAAATTAAAGTCCAAAGAACAATTTTCATTGTTGTTTTTTGGACTTTAATTTGGTATTTTTTACATTTAATTATAGACCAAAATCTCTACATGCCATCGCCATTAGCTGTCTTTTCTAGACTATCTGAGCTTGTTTTTTTATCAACATTTTGGTTGGGGGTCTTTTCTTCTATATATCGAGTTGCCATAGGAGTTACGCTTTCTGTTCTCCTTGGTGTAATACTAGGGGTTTTATCAGGCTCTAGAAAAATATTTTATGATTTTTTAAACCCCCTTGTAATTTCAATAAAATCAACCCCCGTATTATCATTTATCATTATTGCACTTATTTGGTTCTCATCATCTAATGTTCCAATATTTATATGCTTGCTTATGTGTTTTCCTATAATTTGGACAAATGTCCTAGAGGGAATTAAAAATGTAGATATAAAGCTTTTAGAAATGGCTAAAGTTTATAAGGTTTCAAAAATAAACATTATTAAAAAAATTTATATCCCTTGCGTTAAACCATTTGTTTTTGCAAGCTTGATAACCTCTATGGGATTAGGCTGGAAGGTTACAGTAGCATCTGAAGTTCTAAGCTACCCTAAAAATGCTATTGGAAGTAATCTATATAGTTCAAAGGTTTACCTTGACTCTGAACAGCTTTTTGCTTGGACAATTGTCGTAATTATTCTTAGTATAATATTTGAGATTACATTTAAAAAATTAATAAATAATAACTCTAGAATAAGGAGCTAGAAAATGCTAAAAACAATAAATTTAAATAAAAGCTACCAAAATCTAAAAGTTTTAGAAAATTTAAATATGGCCTTCGAACCTGGGATTATTCATTGCCTTTTTGGAGCCTCTGGATGCGGAAAAACTACTCTATTAAATAGCTTAGGCGGTTTAGAGCTTTTCGATAGTGGTTATCTAGAGGGATTAAGTAATAAAAAGATCTCCTTTATATTCCAAGAAGAACGACTACTACCATGGGCAACAGCTAAGGAAAATATTTTATTTATTCTAGAGAGTCAAAAAGAAACAAGTGACGCTTTACTTTTGGCAGAAAAATATTTAAATCTAGTAGAGCTTTCAGAATTTGCCAACTATCATCCTGAAAATTTAAGCGGGGGTATGCAAAGACGCCTTTCGATTGCAAAGGCGCTCGCTTATAATGGCGACATTCTTTTCATGGATGAGCCTTTTAAGGGAATACATCTAGAACTAAAAAACAAACTTATGGACCACATAAAAGAACTAAAAAATGACAAGGGAAAATATATTTTATTCACCACACACGACATTTCTGAGGCAAAGTACCTGTCTGATAAAATACATTTTGTAAGCGGTCCTCCCTTGTCATTTTAATCCATATTACTTTTCAACCCTTAAATCTCTACCCATCTCAGTTTTAAGTTTTTCTACTGCTTTTTTTTCAATCCTAGAAACATACGATCTCGAGATGCCTAAAAGCTTCCCTATCTCCTTTTGAGTTTTTGCGGCACCATTATACAAACCGTATCTAAGGGTTAAAATAAACCTTTCCCTCTTTTTTAAATATTTTCTCATTTTACCATAGAGAATTCTTACTTGATTTTTTCTATGAAGCCCATCTTCAAAAGCCTCTGCATCCTGAGTTAAAACATCTAATAGTGTTATCTCGTTACCTTCAAAATCATTTCCAATAGGTTCATTTATAGAGATTAACCCATTATCTTTTTTTAAGTGCCTTAGATGCATCAAAATTTCATTTTCTATACACTTTGCAGCATACGTTGCAAGCTTTGTTCCTTTTTTTGAATCAAAAGTAGAGATTCCTTTAATAAGACCAATAGTACCTATTGATATCAAATCTTGTGAATCTGGTATATTTTGACTGTATTTTTTTACAATATGAACAACTAGACGTAAATTTCTTTCTATCAAAATATCTCGTGCTTTTGAGTCTCCATTTTCTGCCTTTTCTAAATAAAAGGCTTCTTCTTTCGAATCTAAAGGCTTTTGAAATGAACCATTCACTACAAATCCACTAAAATTCAAAAAAGCAACCCCTT
>CAZTHU010000047.1:0-10181 GCA_964613575.1 uncultured Eubacteriales bacterium
ATACTGTATGAAAAGAAAGATTCTTTGAAACTTTCACTTAATTCTGTTAGTCAACAACAAGATGTTGAAGACGAGATGAAGGTTAAAAATGATAAATATTTTGTTGAATTAAAAAATGAGCTTAAATTTTTAAATAAGAGTTTAGAGGAAAAAAATCAGCAATTAGAAAATTTAGAGCTGGAGCTAGAGGCGCATAGGCATTTTATGAAAAATGTTCAAAAGTATAAGGATGATATAGAAACTCTACTGCAAGATCCTAGCCAGATGGAAGGTGTAAATAAAAATAAAAAATTGAAAAAAGTAAGGTTTAACAATAACCCTCTAAGGAAAATTATATCGAATATGGACATTGTACTTGGTCTAGCAAGTTTTGGGATTTTGTATTATGTGATGGGTAGCTTTGGAGTAGAAAACTTTATGCTTTTATCGCTTATGGGCGCTGTTGTAGTATATTTTACTTTAAATAAGCTAAAAGAGAAAATAAAAAACAAACTGTTTGAAAATAGTAAGCATGAAGAGCTTGAGGAAAATGGTTTAGAGGAGTTTTTAGATAAACTTGGAGTTCAAAACATTTCTGAGTATTATAATAAAATAAATCAATACGATGTAAAGATACTAAAATTTGAGAGGTTAAATGACGAAATAGTAGAAACAGAGCTTAGAATAGGTAAGGTGGAAAGGCTTTTAGAGAATTTTAATAAAAAAGAAGATGAAGATGAAGATAATAAACAAGATAGTTTTGACTTGTTAGCACCTAAAGAACTTATGCAAAGAGTTGAATCTATTGAGGCTAAGATAAAGAATCAGGAAGAATCGTTTTTTGAAGGAGTAGATTACTTAAAGGATAAATGTGTTTTTGAAGGATTGTTACCTGATAAAGACCAAGACTTATTACATAAAGAGGCAAGTAAAGAAAGCATTCTAGAGGTTATAGATATAATGACTAAGGCAGTGAATGAACTAGATAAGGAAGTTATATTGCTTGAAAGGGAAACGCAAAATGCACTAAAGGATGTTGAAGAGATTGACATATTCTTAAAAAATGTTGCTCAAAAAAGGCTGGATTTAGAAAGAGAAAAAACAAGATTAAAAGATATTAATGATTCGGTTGCTTTTGCTATGGAACATATTAAGGATGCGGGGCAGGGGGTTAAAAATAAAACACTTCCTTACTTATCTGGGAATTTTGGTCAAATTTCTAAGAGGGTAACTGGTGGTAAATATGAACAGTTAAAGCTAGATGATAAGTTTAATGTAAAGGCAATAGAACCTGCAATAGAGAGTATTGTAGATGTTGCGCTTTTAAGTGGAGGAGCTTTAGAACAAATTTATCTTGCGTTAAGACTTTCTATTGCAGATAGTATAACAAGGGGAAAAGAAGCACTTCCTATAATTCTTGATGAGGTGTTTGCTTACTATGATGATGAAAGAACTTTTGAGAGCTATAAAATGCTAAAAGATTTTTATGACGATAAACAAATAGTTCTATTTACCTGTAAAAGTAGAGAGATAGAGATTGCGCAAGAAGTTTTTGGTCAGGCTATGAACCTTATTGAAATATAGGGGTTAGATTAGGGGTGGATTTTTATGCGAGTGATAAGTTTAAGTGAGATTAAGGGTAAGGAAGTTTTAGGTGCAGATATTTACGATGAGCAGGGAAGGATTCTTTTAAATAGAGGTATTGCAATTAAGCTTTCATATATTGATAGGCTTGTAGAACATGGGATAGAAGAACTTTATATTGAAGATGAAATATCAGAAGGTATAATACCTGAAAATGTTGTGATGATGCAAGCAAGACAAGAGGCTAAAAATATAATAAAGCAAGAAGCTAAGAGGTTGGTTACGAAAAATGATATAAGTGTTGCACATATAAATAAGGTTATAGATTTAATTGTAAATGATATCTTAAGTAATATTAAAAATAACCTTGTAACAGTTAAAGATTTGAGGGTAAAAGATGATAATCTTTTTGCTCATTCTATAAACGTTGCTATTATGTCTACTTTATTATGCCAAAAGGCAGGGTTTAGCTATCAAAAAATCAATAATACGGTTACAGGGTGCTTGCTTCATGATATTGGTAAGCTTTTCTTGCCTGAAGAGATAAATAATAAAGATGTTCAAAAGCTTACAGCTAAAGAACTTGAACAATACAAGCTTCACGCTAGAATAGGTTATGAGATGTTTCTAGATAATGTTGATATTAATCCAACAACTAGGGTAACTATTTTGATGCATCATGAACATCTTGATGGGAGCGGTTTTCCTGATGGGATATCAGGTAGGAAGATACATGAGTCAGCTAGGATTTGTTCAATTTGTAACTGCTTTGACGAAATGGTAAATGGTAAAAAAAGGGGTAAACTATTAAATGTTTCAGATGCTGTTGAGTATTTAACGGCATATGCGGGCTCATATTTTGATGAGGAGCTTGTAAATGATTTAATTAAATCTGTGCCGATATATCCTGTAGGAAGTATTGTTTTACTTAGCGATGGTTGTTTAGCAATTGTTGCAAAAAATGAATCGGTTAGCGTTACAAGACCTGTGGTAAGGGTTTTCTTTGATTATACCAATAAGAGAAAGATTCCTTATCAAGAAATTGACTTAATGAAGAATTTAAGTTTGAATATAAAAACAGAAATAAAAGGTAATATCAGAAAGCTTTTAGAAAGTTAAATAGAAAATGAAAGGAAGGGTTAAAAATGGAAGGTGTTAACAAAAGTTTATTAAAAGAATATTTAAAGAAAAATGGGGAGGAATTAAACCCTGCAGCTGTTGCTTTTTATGCAGGTGTAGATCAAGTTTCTAAAGTTTGCCCTAAAACGGCACAATCCATCTTAAAAGAATTAGATGATCAAAGATCAAATCTTAAATTAATTGCAAGTGAAAATTATTCATCTTTGTCAGTTCAGCTTGCTCAAGGGAATTTATTAACAGATAAATATGCAGAAGGCTATCCATATCACAGATTTTATGCAGGGTGTGATAATGTTGATGAGATTGAATCAAATGCAGCAAATTTAGCTTGTGAGCTTTTTGGAGCAAAGCATGCATATGTTCAGCCCCATTCAGGCGCTGATGCAAACATGGTTGCGTATTTAGCAATTCTTTCTGCAAGAACTCAAAAACCAATATTAGAAGAATTAGGACAAACTAATGTTTCTAAGCTTTCAAAAGATGATTGGCAAACCTTAAAAGAAAGGTTTGTAAATCAAAAACTTTTAGCTATGGATTATTATTCTGGTGGACATCTTACTCATGGATATCGCCATAATTTTTCAGGGATACTTTTTGATGCTTACTCTTATTCTGTAGATCCTGATACAAAACTGTTAGACTTAGATGATATTAGAACAAAAGCCAAAGAAATAAGACCAACTATTCTTTTGGCAGGATATAGTGCATATTCAAGAAAGATTAATTTTGCAAAAATGAGGCAGATTGCAGATGAGGTAGGGGCTGTATTTATGGTTGATATGTCTCATTTTTCGGGGCTTGTAGCAGGTGGTGTTTTTGAAGGGGATTTCGATCCTGTTAAGCATGCACATATAGTTACAACTACCACACATAAGACATTAAGAGGCCCGAGAGGTGGAATGGTTCTTTGTGATGATGAATTTAAAGAATATGTAGATAAAGGCTGTCCTGCAATATTAGGTGGACCTTTGCCACATGCTATGGCAGCAAAGGCAATTGCATTTAAAGAGGCTTTAACAGATGATTTTAAAACATATGCGTCTAAGGTTGTAGAAAATGCAAGTGTATTAGCTAGTAGTTGTATTAAAGAGGGATTAGATGTTTTAACAGGAGGAACAGATAATCATCTACTACTTGTTGATGTAAATTCATTGGGGATAACAGGAAGGCAAGCAGAAACTGCGCTTCGTGAATGTAGAATAACATTAAATAGAAATTCATTACCACAAGACCCAAATGGACCTTGGTATACAAGTGGGCTTAGGATTGGAACACCAGCACTTACATCTTTGGGGATGGGTACAGAGGAAATGAGAGAAATTGCTAAGGTTATTAAGCTTGTTGTAAGTAATATTAAGCCAAATATTATTTCTTCTGGTGCAAATGCCGGTAAGAAGAGCTTGGCTAAGTATACATTAGAAGATAGTGTAAGAGATGAAGCAATAAAAAGAGTTGAGGATGTTCTTTCAAAATATCCACTTTATCCTCAAATTAATGTGTAAAAAAGTATTCATATTTTTTTAATGTTTGTCGATAAGAAAAATAGGAAGGGTTATTTGCTGTTAATATCTAATGTTTACAATGCATTATTGACATTGACAGCAAAAAAGTTTAGAATATAGGTGTACATTTGCTTACTAAACTTAAAAAAATAAAACTGATCATTGAAAATCGAATAAGGAGGAGGTGAGTTCTAGGTGGAGTATTTCATAGGGCTAGTTATTGGCTTAGTGGTTGCGATTATCGTTGGGGTAGTCGGTTTTACAAAGACTAAATCAGCGTTTGATAAAGGTGTAGACCACAGAAAAAAAGAAGCAGAGTCTGAAATAGGAAGTGCTGAAGAAGAAGCTAAAAGAATTGTTGCCGAAAGTCAAAAGGCATCAGAGGGTAAAAAAAGAGAAATACTTCTTGAGGCTAAAGAAGAGGTACATAAGAGTAAGGTAGAACTCGAGAAGGAGATTAAGGATAGGAGAAATGAAATTCAGCGTTTAGAACGAAGATTAGTACAAAAGGAAGAATCTTTAGACAAAAAAACTGAGACACTAGAAAGAAAAGAAGAAGGCGTAAACAAAAAGACAGCAGAGGTTGAGGCGCTACAGGTTAAGGTAGAAGAATTGAAGGATGAAAAAATGCAAGAACTTCAAAGAATATCTGGATTTAGTATTGAGGAAGCAAAGAAATATCTCTTAAAAGAACTTGAAGATGAGGCAAAGCAAGAAGCTGTGGTTATGATAAAAGATATTGAGGCCAAGGCTAAAGAAGAGGCAGACGCAAAAGCTAAAGATGTTGTTGTAACATCCATACAGCGTTATGCAGCAGATCATGTCTCCGAGGTTACAGTTTCGGTAGTGCCACTTCCAAATGACGAAATGAAGGGTAGAATAATTGGAAGAGAGGGTAGGAATATAAGGACTCTCGAAACATTAACGGGCATAGATCTGATAATTGATGATACACCAGAGGCGGTTATTTTATCAGGTTTTGATCCAGTAAAAAGAGAGGTTGCTAGAATCACCTTAGAAAAGCTTATTCTTGATGGTAGGATACATCCTGCAAGAATAGAAGAGATGGTTGAAAAAGCTCAAAAAGAGGTAGATTCAACAATTAGGCAAGAAGGCGATAGAGCTGCGTTTGAGACAGGGGTACATGGATTACACCCAGAGATCATAAGGCTTTTAGGAAAGCTTAAGTTTAGGACAAGTTATGGTCAAAATGTTTTAAACCACGTTATAGAAGTAGCTAATATAACAGGAATGATGGCGTCTGAACTAGGATTAGATGTAAGCTTAGCTAAAAGAGCTGGTTTACTTCACGATATAGGTAAGGCGATAGATCACGAGGTTGAAGGGTCTCATATAACGATAGGCATGGATATTTGCAAAAAATACGGTGAAACGCATGACGTAGTTTTAAATGCTATTGTTTCACATCATGGAGATGAAGAACCTAATTCTATGATATCTGTATTAGTTCAAGCGTCTGATTCTATATCAGCTGCAAGACCAGGTGCAAGAAGAGAAACTCTAGAATCGTATATTAAGAGACTAGAAAAACTAGAAGAGATTGCAAATTCCTTTAATGGGGTTGAGAAATGCTTTGCTATACAAGCAGGTAGAGAAGTTAGAATTATGGCTAAGCCTGATGACGTTACAGAGGCTGAGCTTGTATTTTTGGCAAGGGATATAACTCAGAAAATAGAAAACGAATTAGATTATCCAGGTCAGATTAAAGTAAATGTAATAAGAGAGACAAGATCAGTGGAATATGCAAAATAGTTTTTATAAAAAGTTCTAAGCAATAGATGTAAATTATTTAATTGGAAAGGTTCAAAAACCTTTCCAATTAAATTTTAATTTGAAAACAACAAAAATGTAGAGGAGAATTTATTCTCCGCGATAAAGAAATAGCTAGGAGGAAGGTTTTTGAATATTTTATTTATAGGGGATGTTTTTGGAAGTCCAGGTAGAAAAATTATAAAAGAAATTTTACCATCATATAAAAGAGAGAAAAAAATAGACTATTGTATAGCAAATGCTGAAAATGCTGCAGGTGGAAGTGGCATAAATTATGTAATAGCCAAAGGTTTATATGAATCTGGAGTAGATTTTATAACGATGGGAAATCACACATGGGCTAGAAAAGAAATTCATTCATTTATAGATTCACAAGAAAATTTCATAAGACCAGCAAATTATCCACCAGATGTACCTGGTAAGGGTTATGATGTGGTGGAAACACCAAATGGGAAAATTGCCGTTATAAACCTAATGGGTAGGGTGTTTATGGATTATGTGGATTGTCCTTTTAGAAAGGCAGATGAGATTTTAACAGAGGTTAAAAAACATACAAATATAATTATAGTTGATTTTCATGCTGAGGCAACAAGTGAAAAGATTGCTTTAGCAAACTATTTAGATGGAAGAGTGAGCGCTGTTATAGGAACTCATACGCATGTACAAACAGCGGATGAACAAATACTAGATTGTGGAACAGGATATATATCAGACGTTGGTATGACCGGTCCAAAAGAAGGAATAATAGGTGTTAGAAAAGATATTGTTCTTGATAAATTTGTAAAAGGGTTTTCTAGTAAGTTTGAGGTTGCTAAAGGAATTATGCAACTTAATGCTTTAGAAATTGAAATAGAGGAAGTAAAGGGAAGAACGGTTAGGATTCAAAGGGTTAAACAATGAGTAGAGAATCTATTCGAGCTATCTTTGCTAAAATGCTGTGAATCACTTAACGAGCAGGAGTTTCACTTTTGATAGACCGACGGTTAAATAATATTAAATGATTGTCGCGAATAAGTTTAATTTTCACCAATTAAACAAAAGGGGAGGGATGTTATTGCCGGCAAATAGATTTATGCGCAATGATGATTTTGTGCATGTGGAATTTTCAAATATTTCCAAATATAAAGCTAAGGTTTTTCATGCGTTTACAACAAGAGAAGGGGGTTGTAGTAAGGGCGATTTTAGAGCGCTTAATTTAGGCTTTACATCTGGAGATTTTACGGGGAATGTATTAAAAAACTATTCAGTTTTAGCTCAAAAGCTAGATATAGATATACAAAAAATAGTTTATTCAAAACAGGTTCATGGCAATAAGGTTAGAGTGGTTACAGATAGAGATGTAATGGCAGGCGTTGACTTAGAAAAGTCAAGCTTTGAATATGATGCGATGGTAACTAACTGTAAAAACATTTATTTAATGTCATTTTTTGCAGACTGTGTTCCAGTGTTTTTTTATGATGTGCAAAAAAATGTTGTGGCAATAGCACATTCAGGCTGGAAAGGAACGTATGAGAATGTAAGTGCAAATGTGGTTGATACCTTAAAAGACGAATATAACTCTAATCCACAAGACTTAATTGTTGCAATAGGTCCATCTATTGGCAATTGTTGCTTTGAAGTGGGGCAAGATGTGATAGAAAAGTTTGTGGAAAAGTATGAAAATATAGATGACTTGTATTACTTAAAGAGTGAGTGTGAAGATGATAACGAGAGAAAATATAATTTAGATTTATGGGGAATTATAAGAAAATGCTTGATTGATTCTGGATTAAAGCAAGAAAATATTATGACAAGTGGTATTTGTACAAAGTGTAAGAATGAAATGTTTTATTCTCACAGAGCTCAAAATGGTTCCACTGGCAGGCTTGCTGGTATTATTGCTTTAAAGTAATTTGAAGTAAGAAGAGGGGGTAGAACCTTTGAAGATTAATGTAAAAAGCGTAAGTTTGTATTGCTTTTTATTTTTTTTTATTTTAGTTACTCTTTCAGCATGTGAAATAAATATTGCTGATGAGGGTGAAAAAGAAAATGATATTTTCGTCAAAGAGGATGATGTTGCTATAAGGCCTGAAAGAGGAGGGCAAATACGACTTTTTTCAACTAAGGTAGATACTTTTAATCCTTTACTCTCTTTTAATAGTTATGTAAAAGAATACTCTAAGCTTATGTTTGATAGCCTATATGAAATTGATGAAAGGCAGATTGCGAGAAATTCATTAGTTAAGAGCGATGAATTATCAGAAGATGGATTGGTGTGGACTTTTAATTTAAGAGATGATGTTAGATGGCATAATGGGTATCCTTTTTCAGCAAAAGATGTGGAATTTACGCTAAAGATACTCTCAAGATTAGATTTAGATAGTATATATAAAAACAACTTAGATGGTATAAGGTCTTTTTCTGTTGTTGATGATAATACTTTTAAGATAACTACAGAAAGCAAGGATACTAATCTTCCTTGGAAGCTAACTTTTCCAATACTTCCGTGGAGTTATTACATAGATCAAGAAGGCTTTGAAATAGATAATAAAAGACCTCCTATTGGAACTGGGTACTATAGGGTTTTAAGATATGATATGGGTGAGCGTCTTATTTTAGAACGAAATGACAATTGGTGGAAAGCTCTATACGATGAAGATGAACGCCCATTTTTAGATAGAATAGAAATTCTTTTTTTTGATGACCATAAAAAAGAATTAACAGCGTTTCAAAATAGGCAAGTAGATATTGCTTTTTTAGACAAAGAAATGTTAGAACAATTTAAAAATAGAAGGGATGTAACTTTTCAAAAATACACATCAAATGAGTTCGAGTTTTTAACTTTTAATCTAAAGAGTGATAGCTTTGTAAAAGTAGATGCTGTAAGGCGAGCTATAGCTAAGGGTATTGATAGGACTCAAATCATAAACTTGTTAACAAGAAAGGATACAAGTTTAGATAATTTACCCATTGCTTCTGAAAGTTGGTTAAACGATAAGTTTTTACCTCAGTTTGTAGCAAGTAAAGATAGGGCAAGGCATGTGCTATTTGAGGAGGGGTTTTTATTTGGTGATAAGTACTTTTTTGTAATAGATGAAGATGGAGAAGAAAGAATTTTAGAGATTGAGCTTTTAGTAAATATGGATAATAAAAAGAGGGTTATGATTTGTGAAGATATAAAAACACAGTTAGAGGATATTGGAATAAGAGTTGAGATAATCGCAAAAGAGCGAGCTGATTATTTTAATGCTTTAACCCAAAAAAACTATGAACTAGCAATATCTGGTATAGCTTTAGCGGATTATTTGGACTTTGAAAGCCTTTATCATTCCAAAGAAAATGGATTAAACTTAGCAGGATATGAAAGTGTTAAAATGGATAATCTTTTACTGCAATTTAAAGAAACTGAAAGTCTAGATAAAAAGAGAAAAATATCTGAAGATATAAGAAAACTTTTAAGCGAAGATGTTCCATATATTGGCCTTTTCTTTTATAATAAAGCTCTAGCATATAATAGAGAAATTTTTGGGAATCTAGAGCCAAGATATTGGCATAAATTAAATGATATAAAAAGCTTTGCTGTAGAGCGGAAGGAGTAAGAAAATGATATATGCTTTAATAATTGTATTAGGGGTGGCGTTAGATCAGATCACAAAATATATAATAACTAGTAATTTATTATTTGGTGAAAGTTTTAGTGTAATACCAAACTTTTTTTACATAACACATTGGGTAAATACAGGTGCTGCTTTTGGTATGATGCAAGATAGACGGATATTTTTACTGTTTGCAACCCTTATAGCTTTTGTACTTTTAATTTATTTTTTCAAAAACACACCCGTTAAGATATTTAGATACTCGATTGTACTTGTAATAGCAGGTGCAATAGGAAATCTCATAGATAGAGTCTTTAGGGGTGGAAGGGTAGTAGATTTTTTGCTTTTTAAGTTTGGAGAATATAACTTTCCTGCATTTAATGTAGCTGATATATTGATAGTTTGTGGTGGAATCTTGCTATTTATAACGGTGATAATTGATTCGAGGTTTAAAACATGATAAAAGAATTTATTTGCGACAAATCGAATATAAGGGTTGATTCCTGGTTATCACAAACACTAGAAGATATTTCTAGAAGCTATATAAAAAAAATATCAGAAAAGGGCGGTCTAAAGGTAAATCAAAGAATAGTTAAGCCAAGCTTTATCT
>CAZTHU010000048.1:0-10149 GCA_964613575.1 uncultured Eubacteriales bacterium
CTTTATTTATCACTTTATATGGTAATTTATAGCTTGGATAAACATTTAACAAAACCTTTAAATTACCAGTAAAGTTTCCAACAGGTTCATTCGTTTTTGGAGACTTTATAAAAACTTTTGAATATGAAGGTTTAAACCTCTTGTAAATTGACTTTTCTCTTTTATTAAAACTAACCGATGACAAAGAACCTATTTGAGGACTTAGTCCATCACAATGAAACAATATACCATCTTTTTTCCATTTAAGAATACGACTAGTACCAATTAAACCTCCAGATGTAACTAAATGAGCATCTAAGGGTTTGTCAGATATTGTGTTGTCTAACCTTCTTCTAGAATTGTCTAAACAAATATCAAGACCCACTCTTAATCCTCCAACCTCAAAAATTGAGTTCCCATCATAATTGATCTGTTTTTCTTCATTACGCCTATTACAACCTTTAGATACTTTTTCCATATAAGAAGTATTATGATGATGCAAGGTTTTATCTGGAAACTCATTAGGTTGACTTATAAAATCTACAGGAGATTTATGTTCTTTCATAACTATCAAAGAATCTTTCTCTTTTCCATTTCCCATCTGCACAAATGAATAATTATATGCCTCATATAAACTTTCATCTGACTTTTCCAAGTTTTTCGAATAGGCTACCGTGGTTCCAAATACAACCCACCAGTCCTTGTATTCTGGAGAATTTACCATCTTTCTTAAATTATTTACAATCTCTTGTGAAGATTCTAATGAATACCCACCTTTTGGACCTCTAAAGAAGAATTCTGGCAACATAAATACCTTTAAACAATCATGGTTATTATTTATATGTTCGCTTTTTCCTGCCTCTTCTATAAGCGCTTGAACAAAATTGCAACGCTCATTTAGGTCTTTTTTCTCATCCGTTAAAACATCATATGATTTACCTTCATTAGTGGTTCCAATTTCAGATGCTATACATTGAACCGAACTATAAGTAGAATTGTCGTTTAATCTAAATACTTTGCTATCCATTTTTTCTGTTTCCTTTTTATGCGTCTTCAAACCACTAAAATCAATCATACGTTTCATCATCTATTACCTCCTATAAAAATAAAAATGTCACAATTCCAATTACAGTATAATAATACAACATACGCCTGATTATGTAAATGCTTTTGTGAAAAATTTTATTATTTCCAATCATCGCCTTACACTAACTGTAACAAATTAACTACTTTATATATTCCATCTCAAAACCATCTAATACAACAGTATCTCCCTCTTCAACTCCCATTTCTTCTAATTTATTTGAAAGCCCCTTTTTCTTTATAGTCCTTTGAAAATACTGAAGAGACTCATAATCATCAAAGTTTATAGAATCTACTAACCTACTTATCCATTTACCCTCTACCTTATATACATCCCCTTCTTTCTTTATAGTAAACAATTCTTCATCTTCTTTTATTACAGTAAAACTTTCAACATCAACCTCTTCTATTTGTTCAAAAGGCAAATCTCTTAAGGTGTTTTCTAAATACCCAACCAACTCCTTAACACCCATTTTAGTAGCCGCTGATATCTCAAAAAACTTTAAACCTTCTTTTTCCATAAGATTTCTAAATGCCTCTAATACTTCTTTGTCGCAGATATCAATCTTATTTCCAACCACAACCTGCGTTTTTTCTGACAGCTTCGAACTATACTCTTTAAGCTCTTTATTTATAGCATAAAAATCATCTACTGGCTCTCTTCCGTCAGTACTTGCTAAATCTACCACATGCAAAAGTAATCTAGTTCTTTCTATATGCTTTAAAAAGTCATGTCCTAATCCAACACCTTCATGAGCTCCCTCTATAAGACCTGGAATATCTGCCATAACAAATGACGCTCCTTCATCAACCTTCACTACACCTAAATTTGGTTCTAAAGTAGTAAAAGGATAGTCTGCTATTTTCGGTGTTGCTGCAGAAACTACTGAAAGCAAAGTGGATTTACCTGCATTTGGAAATCCTACTAACCCAACATCAGCTAACATTTTTAATTGCAAGGAAATAGTTTTTTCCTCACCCTTTTCACCGAGTTTTGCAAAGGAAGGAAGCTGCCTTTTAGATGTTGCAAAATGCTGATTTCCAGCGCCTCCCTTACCCCCTTTTACAATTATAGCTCTCTGACCTTGTGTTTTTAAGTCTGCCAATAACATTCCTGTTTCATATTCTTTAACAAGTGTTCCCGGCGGTACTTTTATTATTAGATCATCAGATGCCTTGCCACTTTTATTGCACCCTTGACCATCCTTACCATTTTTAGCAATATATTTAGACTTATATTTAAAGTCAACAAGAGTTCTTAACCCCTCATCTACCTCAAAAATTATATCTCCCCCCTTACCACCATCACCACCATCAGGACCACCTTTTGATATATACTTTTCCCTATGAAATGCAACACATCCATCTCCACCATTTCCTGCTTTTATATTAATTTTAGCTTTATCCACAAACATCACAATCACTCCCATTTTATATAACTTTGCGTTTTGAGAAATCTTCTAAACAATAAAAAAGGAGACACGAGAACCGGCCCTCTGTCTCCCTATCTAATATAACGATATATCAAACTACTATACTAACCTGCTTTTTATCTCTTCCTAATCTTCCAAATTTAACCTTACCAGACTTAAGCGCAAACAAAGTATCATCTCCACCTCTACCTACATTTTCTCCTGGATGAATTTTTGTACCTCTTTGCCTTACTAATATATTTCCAGCAAGAACTTGCTGTCCATCTCCTCTTTTTGGTCCAAGCCTTTTTGATTCACTGTCACGTCCATTCTTAGAACTACCTACACCCTTTTTTGAAGAAAACAGCTGTAAATTCACATTAATCAAAATCATACAAACACACCTCCTCATAAGTGTTTAAAACTTACATAAAATATGGTAGCTACAACTCGAATATAAACACAGCTAATCTTCAAAGTCTTCAGCAACGTTTACGAATTCGCCATAGCTATTTTCAATCTGCTTATAACCTATATACATAGATTCAAGTATCGTCTGAGTAGTAGCCTCTTTTGATTTTTCAAGCTTATCCGACCTATACACCATCATATAACCATGTTTTTCCTCGTATTCACAATCTCCTACAAGGTTTGTTAGTGCACCTACTAGAGTATACGATATAGATGAAACGGCCGCACAAACAATATCCTCACCCTCACTTGCATATCCAGCATGTCCGGTTATCACAAATCCTTCAATACTACAATCCTGTGATCTTTTAACCTTAATGTTTATCATTTTGCTTTACACAAACACCTTTCTGTTAGACACAAACTACACGGTTATTTTTTCAATTTGCACTTTTGTGTATGGCTGCCTATGTCCTTGTTTTCTCCTATAACCTTTTTTAGGTTTATACTTAAAAACAATTATTTTCTTTTCTTTGCCGTGAGTTACAACCTTTGCATTTACACTAGCTCCACTTACTGTAGGAGTTCCAAACTTTGAAGTTTCATCACCCGATACTGCAAGCACACTGTCAAACACAACATCCGCGCCCTGTTCATATGGCAATTTTTCCATAAAAACTACATCACCTTCCGACACCTTATACTGCCTTCCACAAGCTTCAATAATAGCGTACATAATACACCTCCCTTTACCAAACTCGCTGACTTTGGTAACACATAGTATATATCAACTCGGCACCATTTAATAAATTCTATTTATAATAACTACTCCCTATACTATGCATTTTTTAAAACCTCATCATGCGGATACGAGTGGTATAGTATCATGTAATGGAGTTAATGTCAACCTCTTTTATTTTTAATTCTTCATATTTTACCTCATTAGATGGTTTTATTTTGATCTTTTTCATATACATTTTTTCAATCCTAGCTACACTTTCTCCCTCATCAGCTTCAAATACACTCGCAACATCAGGATGTAACTCCACTAAAAGAGCATTAGCTATAGTTGTATTAAAATAGTCAGTTATTTCTTTTTCTACATTCCTAGCAACCGTCTCTGGCGCTAATATTTTTCCCATACCATCGCAATAAATACAATCTATATGCATTACAGAATCTAACCCTTGTCTAATCTTTTTTCTAGTCATCTCTATCAAACCTAGACCAGTCATACCAACAACAGTTGTCTTTGTTCTGTCTTTTTTTAGCGCTGACTTTAAGGTTTCTAAGATCATTTTTTGATGCTCTGATTCATGCATGTCTATAAAATCAATTATAATTATTCCCCCAATATCTCTTAACCTAAGCTGCTTTGCAATCTCTTTTGCTGCCTCAACATTTGTTCTTAGAACTGTATCCTCAAGATTATTAACTCCCACATATTTCCCAGTATTTACATCTATAACGCTAAGCGCCTCAGTCTTTTCTATAATAAGATATCCACCGCACTTTAACCAAACCTTCTTAGCGGTAGCCTTATCAATTTTTGCTTCAACATCATATTTCTCAAAAATATTATTGTTTTTACTAGAATATTCCACCCTTAATTTTAATGAAGGTGAAATCATATCAACCAAATCTAAAACCTTATTATACTCACCTCTATCATTTATAATAAATTTATCAACCTCCCATGTAAAAAGATCTCTAACTGTTCTATAAACTAAATTTAAATCTTTATGAATGCATCTAGGAACCGGACCACTTCTTTCTTTTTGTTTTATCTTATCCCAAATTTTCGTCAAAAAGCCAACATCGTTAGAAAAATCTTCACTTCTTCTTCCTTCAGATGCAGTCCTTACAATTAGCCCCATGTTTTTAGGCTTAATCTTTTCTACAATTTTCTTTAGCTTTTGTCTTTCCTCTTCTTCTTCTATTCTTCTAGAAATTCCTATATAATCCGCATTAGGCAGCAATACCAATTGTCTTCCAGGGAGCGTTATATTAGCCGTTACTCTAGGGCCCTTTGTTCCAATTGGCTCTTTTACCACTTGAACAGTTATTTCCTGACCAACCCTTAGCAACTCTTCTATATTATAGTCTTTTGTATAATTATGCTTATCTTCAAATTCATCTGAAAAATCCTTTTTTACCACCGCATCCCCCACATACAAAAACGCATTTTTTTCGTACCCTATATCTACAAATGCTGCTTGCATCCCGGGCAGAACGCTTGCAACTCTACCCCTGTAAATATTACCAACTAACCTTTGAGTAGAGTGTCTTTCAAAATATATCTCAGCTAATTCCTTTTCTTCCATAATGGCTACCCTTGTTTCATTAACACCAACATCTGCCAAAATCTGGATACTCACACATTCTCACCCCCTATATATTCTTTAAGCACCTCTTCTTTTTTGCTAAAACGGCAAAGCTAATTTTCCCCCTTCATCTTCTACATAAAGCTCTCTTCTTACAATCTTTAAAAACCCTACTTCGCCACTTAAAAACTGGCTCATAGCATCTAAAAATAAACTTGGCTTTAAATTTCCATTTTGTCCCGCTCTTACTAAAACATCTAAGCCAATTCTGTTCGACCCTTTAAAATCACCACCTTTAACATCTTTAAACTCTTCTTGAAAGGCTTTTTTATCCTTTAAATTTATTTCTAGAATAAGAGGCCTTATATCCACATGCTTATCAGACTTCTTACTCTTTTTTAACACCATTATATTATCCCTTTTCAAAAATTCATCTATTTTTTGTAGTAACATTTCTTCTTGGAATGCAGAACCTAAACTAAAAACAAATTCATACCTTGCAGCAACTATTTGTGACATGATATTTTTCTTTTGCAACTTAACCTTTACATCTAAAACACTAAAACCTTCTGGCAAACTATCATTTAATCGTTTTTTTAAATCATCTGGGAGGATATTTTCATCTAAAGAAACATCTGCATATTCTGCTAAACTTACAAGCCCAACTCCCATAGGTAAACCAAAAACTATTTGTGGATGAGGATTAAAACCCTTCGAATAAGAAACCTTAACCCCCCCCCTTCTCATTGCCATTTCAAAAACCTTCATTATATCTAGATGAGATATGTATTTTACCGCATCACCTCTTGAAAACTTAAATCTATAATCCATTAACAAATACCTCCCCAACTGTCATTGCATCCACAGCCAGTACATTCTATTTTGCAATTCGAAGTAGTCTTAGCTTGTTTTGCTTTTTTTTCTTCCTTTTTCAAAAACTTCTTACTAACACCTGATAAAATATGATCCCACGGTAATATTTCATCAGCGCTTCGTTCTCTATTGATATAAAAATCAATATCTAATTTAGCATCCTTAAAAGCCTTCATCCAATTTTCAAAGTCAAAATGTTCATTCCACGAATCAAACCTGCAACCTGATTCAAAAGCATTTTTTATGGCTCTAGATATCCTTCTATCTCCCCGTGCAATCACCCCCTCTATCAAACTAGTTTTAGGATCATGCCAATTATAAGTTATCTTCTTGGACTTTATCGATGATTTTAAAAGTTTTGCCTTCCTTCTCATCTCATCTAATCCATCTTGCCTTTCCCATTGAAAAGGAGTGTGTGACTTTGGTATAAAAAACGAAGTACTTACCGTAATATTAATACTCTTTGCGCGTTTTTCCTTTGGACTTTTATAGTATTCATCTAGTACTTTATGTGCTAAGCTTGCAATCTGAAGAACATCCTCGTCTGTTTCTGTTGGAAGCCCCAACATAAAATATAGTTTTACATTTGAATACCCACCTTCAAAAGCAATCGCTAATGAATTTAGAATATCATCCTGAGTTATATTCTTATTTATAACATTCCTTAGCCTTTGGCTTCCAGCTTCAGGTGCAAATGTAAGTCCACTTTTCCTAACCTTTGAAACCTTTTGCATCAAATCTAAAGAAAAAGAGTCGACCCTCAGTGATGGTAACGACAAGTTTACACCCTTTCCCTCCATACTTTCAATTAATCCATCACAAAGAACTTCTAAACCATCATAATCACTTGTGCTTAACGATACCAGCGATATCTCGTCATATCCAGTCTTGGCTATTGTGTTTTTAGCATGCTCTATAAGTTTTTTCGGCGTCTTTTGTCTGACTGGTCTATATATAAATCCCGCCTGGCAAAATCTACAACCTCTAATACATCCCCTAAAAAGCTCAAGCATTACCCTATCGTGAACAATATCAATAAAAGGAACAATCATTTCATCAGGATATTCTACATTTTCAAAGTCCCTCATTACTCTCTTCTTTATTTGTGGTAAAACACCTTTTTTTTTAGTGATTATTTTCGAAATTGTTCCTTCATCTTTATACTCAAAATCATAAAGAGAAGGCACATAAATGCCATCAATATTTGAAACTTGGGTTAAGAAAGCAGCCCTGTCAAGCTGTTTGGCCTTCCAACTAGAGTATACATCTAACACCTCACAAATTAACTGCTCCCCCTCTCCTATCATAAAAAAATCAATAAAATCTGATAAAGGCTCTGGATTAAACGCACACGGGCCACCTGCGCAAATAAACGGCATATTTTCATCTCTATCCTTTGAGAAAATAGGAATTTTCGACATGTCTAACATGTGTAGTATATTTGTATAACTCATCTCATATTGGAGCGTAAGACCTATAATATCAAACTCTAACAAAGGATCTTTAGTTTCCAAAGAAAACAAAGGTATATTTTTTTCTTTCATTTTCTCCATCATATCCACCCAAGGCATAAAACATCTTTCACAGTAAGTATCCAACCTTTGATTTAAAACATGATATAAAATTCTCATCCCTAAATGTGACATCCCAATTTCATAAGTATCAGGAAAACAAAAAGCAAACCTTATTGATATATCTGATAAACTTTTTTTCACCATATTTAATTCGTTGCCAGTATATCTAGCTGGTTTTTCAACACTTAATAATAAATCATCACTTAAATAAACACTCAAAAAAAACCCACCCTCCAACTTAATTTGATTTAAAAACACTCTTACTAGCAAGTGTTATCGATAGAAAAAACATACCACTGACAGTTATACATTTCATCCTAATGCATCACTTAATACTCAACTCCCTTTCTACTTGCAATCCCTTGTTTAAAGGGATGTTTTATACACTTTATTTCCGATACATAATGAGCTATATCTATAAGCTCTTGTGGCGCATCTCTGCCCGTTAACACTACCTCTATCTGTTCATGTTTGTTTCTTAATGCCTCTACTACTTCACTTGTATCTAAAAGTTTATTAGTTATCGCACCCATTACTTCATCTAATATTATCATATCGCAATCTTTATTTTTCATGCACACTGTTGCAAATGCAAATGCTTTCTTCACCTCATTTGATAATTCTTGTCTTTCTTCTCCTGAAAGGGTCCAAAAAAAACCCCTTGGTTTTTCAAACTTTAAAATTTCAACCTGAGGTGCTAAATTTTTCAATATATTCAACTCACTAGATGTTGGTGTCTTTAAAAATTGCAAAATGAAAACTTTTTTTCCAGCCCCCACTGCCCTAATGCAAAGCCCCATACTAGAGCATGTCTTACCTTTGCCTTCCCCTGTGTATATATGAATCAACCCTTTTTCCATAAAATCCCCCCTAAACTAAGTTCATCCACTCATATAATAATATATTTTTTTAAAAACTTCAATAAAAAAAGTAAGGCTAATTAGCCTTACTTTTTTTATTGAAGTTTTTAAAAGTACTTTTGCAATCAAATATTCAAAAACAATATCTTAACTTAGCCTTTCTAATTCTAGCTCATCAATCTTTTCTTCTAATCCTATTAACTTTGTAACCGCTTGATCAGAAACAAGTCCCCTTTCATTTTCACCTAAGTTGCCATAATCTCTAGATGATTGCTTTATTGAATCTTGGTATTCATCCACATTATCTAAATTCAAATCATCTATTTCTGGTAATTGATTAATCCCATCCTCTACAGAGTCAGCAGCGTGAATTTCTGAACCAGTTGCATCATCAATATTATGACGTACATTTCTAGTAAGATCTGTAGTTGAATTAGAACTTGCTTTGCCACTTTCTAGTTCCTCTATACGTACTTCAGCTTCTTCTAATTTTTTTACATTTTCATCGTGTACATAATCTTTCGCACTGCCTGGAAGCTCCTCATATGTTGACTTTATATGTTCAATTCTAGGTGCATTATATAATGATATTGAATCAATATCAGGTAATCTTTCTATCGCTTCATTTAAGTTATCTGCCCGATCTTTGTAAACTTGAGCATTTTCTAAATATTCTAGTTCCTCCTCTAACGCTTCAAGCTTTTCTAACGCCTCATCTGATAAGATATTTTTTCCATCAGCAGAAAGCTCATCGTAAGCCTCTCTTGCACTATGTATATCATCTTCATAATCGCCGTAATTAGATAATGTTAAATCTTCTGCATCTGGTAATCTTTCAATCATATCTTCAACTTTTTGTACATTATCGTTTGTCTGTTCATCGTCATCATGGTTACCACCCTCGTCATCATGATTACCACCATCATCATCATGATTACCACCATCATCATCATGATTACCACCATCATCATCAAAGAATCCATCATCATCATCATCAAAGAATCCATCATCATCAAAACCTTCAAATTCGCCATCGCCAGACCTAACACGAACTCTCATTCTTATTCTTGCAGAACCACCATTATCTAGTATACCACTATCTACTATAGATGATAAAACTGTTGCTAACAATGCCACCATCAATGCCATAACAACTGCAACAATTCCATCAGCTCCATCCATATCACCCATATTATCAGGTAATCCATCCATATCCAGATCATCTATATCATCCATACCGTCGATATTTACATCAGTATCATCTAATATGTCTCCACCTATCGCGTCTGCATCCTCATCTTCATCAACTTGATCCGTTTCATCACCAACATCTCTGGTTTCCGCTTCATTTATATCTTCTAAATCTTCATCTTCATCTTCAACAACACTACCTAAAGCTCTTCTTTCCTGTTCTGGTTCATCCTCATTAGCATTAGAAACAACAACTAAACTCAAAGTCAAAAACATCATAACACTTAATAATAAAACTAATAACCTAATCATTAACTTGTCTTTATACATCTGATTATGTAGATAAATCATATACCAAAAACCCCCTTTAATATTGAACTAACTTTATTTTTGCTCCTTATTTTGTAAAAACTACTTAAACATTTTTCCTTCGTCTCACTTC
>CAZTHU010000049.1:0-10148 GCA_964613575.1 uncultured Eubacteriales bacterium
TCTTTTGCCTCTAATTGTACAAATGAGTTTATTCTATGTAAAAATTCGTTTAAACTAAAACTTGAAACATTCGAAGTGTCGTCATCTTTACCTAGCTCAAGTATTTGTTGTTTTACATTTGTTATTAGCATATCTATGTCGTTTGTAGCATTTTTAATAGCCTCAATTCTTTTTTCGACGCCCTCGTAAGCCTCTCTTTTTTTATCACTTATATTTCCTTCATAAGCTTTGTCTAAAAGATTGTAGTATCTTGGAAACGCATTTTCAAAAAAGAGTGTATAATAACCAATAGAAGATATTTTGTTTTTTATAATGTGAGTAAGCCCACCTGTAACTTCACCTAAAAAAGAAAACTTTTTTGTTCTCAATAGCCTAGCCTCGTTTTCTTTAGTAATTTCGAATTTTTTCTTTTGTTCTGTAATATTTTTAAATATAATAACAGAACCCCTGTAGCTTCGTAGACTGTAAAGTGGGTTTATATCAACATTGAAATAAACAGGGGCGTTGTTTTTTATTACACATGCTCCATAACTTAGTTTTGATTGTTCTTCTAAAATATTTTTGAGCTTAAGTTTAAGTTTAAGATTATTCTTTTCGCATAATATAATATCTGGATTTGAAATTAAATCGAAAATATTTATAGTGTTTTGTTTTAATATTTTACAAGAGAACACGTCCTCAAATGAATCGTTATATTCTAAAAAATTATATTCCTCGTCTACTATTGCAAATGCATCCGAGATGTGATTGATAATTTTTTCGTGGGCGATAGGGACAATTTTTAACATATCATATTTTGCATAAGCAAACCATAATAAAAGAATAGTTATTGTAAAAGCTATTGGTGTATTATCATTGCCACTAGATGAAATAAATAGATAAGCTAAATTTGGAATTATAGGTGATATTACGGCTATACTTATTAATAAAGCTTGCTTTGAAAATAATCCCGCATTTTCTTTTGCAAATCTTAAAAAATAATAAACTGAAGTTATCAAACAAATGTAAGAATAAATCGAATGCAAATAGAAAAAATATCCATACTCTTTATGCTCTATAAAAAAGAGATTGTGAAAGTCACTTGTATAGAGAAGAGCTAGATTTATAAAAGGTATAATAAAAAGGTATTTATATTTTTTTTCAAGCTTAAAGTTTGGCTTTAGAAAGCTAAGAGAAAGCAATAAACAAAAAACAGGTAAAAGAGATATAGCAGTGAAGGAAAAATAGTATGCTCTAACAAATGGTTCTTGAATAATTCGTGTTATTGTATTTTCAAAAGACCAGATTGCTAAACAAAGTGATGCTAGCAAGAAGAAGTGATGTGAATATGTTTTTTGCTTTCTTGTTATTAAAAATATGGCAAAAATAGTAGAGAAACAACAACTAGCTGTTAAAAGCATTAAATAAATATCCATAAAATATTTTACACCTCATATATATGTTTATAAAGATTGATTTATACATCAATTCTATAATTTTATCTACAAATATGCAAATGTTTTTTTATTTTTTTAATTTTAAATTGTGAAAAATTAAAATGAATGATATAATAATTTTTGCAGTTACAAAACAAAATTTTACAAGAAAAATCAAGGTTTCGGCATGTAAGTGCCGAATTAAAAGGGAAACAGGTTAAATTCCTGTACGGTCCCGCCGCTGTGTTGGGGAGATATTGCAAATATGCCACTAGATAATCTTTTGGGAAGGCTGTAATATTTAAGAACCAGAGTCAGAAGACCTGCCTTGAGTTAACGCCAAAACTCTACGAGCGATAGGGGGTGCCTTAGGATGCATAAATTTTATGTAGTTTGAGACCTCTTAACTTCGAAAAGAAATTAAGGGGTATTTTTGATCAAAGATTAAGTGTAGAAAATTTAAGGTAATGGAGGTAAATGCTTTGTTAAAAATTATAGAAAAAAGAGATGGAAGAAGAGAGTCTTTTCATGTAGATAAGATAACATGTGCGATATTTAAAGCTGCTAATGCATGTGGAGGAAATGATTTAGAAATTGCTTCAAACCTTGCTAAAAAGGTGGCAGATATATTGAGTCGAAGGTATGTGAAGGATCCTCCCACAGTAGAAGATGTACAAGATGTGGTGGAAAAAGTATTAATAGAAAATGGTCATGCTAAAACAGCTAAAGCATACATTTTGTATAGGCATAAAAGAAATAGTGCTCGTAATGTGGATGCGCTGATAGGTGCAACTATTGAGATGTTTGATGATTATTTAGGAGAAAAAGACTGGCATGTACAAGAAAATGCAAATACCCAAAAAAGTGTAAATGGTCTTAATAATTATGTAAGAGAAGTTTTTACAAAAAAGTATTGGCTTAACGAGATCTTTCCAGAAGAGATAAGGCAGGCGCATGAAAATGGTGATTGCCATATTCATGACTTGGGGTTTTTTGGACCTTATTGTGCTGGATGGGATTTAAAACAGCTTTTAATGGAAGGTTTTGGCGGTGTTCATGGTAAAGTGGAAAGTAAACCTGCAAAACATATGCGTTCTTTTCTTGGGCAAATTGCAAATTCAACATTTACTACGCAAGGAGAAACAGCTGGTGCTCAGGCTTGGACAAGTTTTGATACATATTGTGCGCCATTTATTCGTTACGACAATATGACTTTTTCTCAAGTGAAGCAATGCATACAAGAATTTGTGTTTAATATTAATGTTCCTACTAGAGTTGGATTTCAGTGCCCTTTTTCGAACCTTACATTTGATATCAAGGTGCCTTCTACGCTAAAAGATGAAGCAGTTATCTGGGGTGGACAGTTAATGGACGATAAGTACGGTGATTTTCAACAAGAGGTTGATATGCTAAACTTAGCTTTTTGCGAGGTAATGCTAGAGGGGGATGCTAAAGGTAGAGTATTTACATTTCCTATACCCACAATAAACATCACAAAGGATTTTGATTGGAATACACCAGTTGTAGACGCATTTATGAAGATTACTTGCAAGTATGGAATACCATATTTTTCAAATTATTTAAATTCAGATCTTTCTCCTGATGATGCCCTTTCTATGTGTTGTCGCCTAAGGTTAGATACTGGTGAATTAAAAAAAAGAGGTGGTGGACTTTTTGGTAGTCATCCATTGACTGGTTCTATTGGTGTTTTTACGATTAACTTACCGCGTATTGGTTATCTATCCACAACAAGAGAAGACTTTAAGGAACGCGTTAAACGGATGGTAAGTATAGGAACAAATGTGTTGGAGATTAAACGAAAAGTAATAGAGGATCAAACGGATAAAGGTTTATATCCATATGCTGCAAATTATTTGCGTTTTGCTAAAATGCGTAATGGTGAGTATTGGAGTAATCATTTTAGTACAATTGGTGTAATAGGTATGAACGAAGCCTTACTTAACTTTTTAGGTAAGGGTATTGAAGGTGATGAAGGTAAAGAGTTTTCTGTTGAAATTATGAACTTATTAAGAGATTTAATGCTAGAGAATCAAAAGGAAACAGGGCATTTTTATAATCTAGAGGCTACGCCAGCAGAAGGTACGTCTTATAGGTTGGCAATGCTTGATAAGAAATTTTATCCAGACATAATTACAGCGGGTGAAAACACGCCTTATTATTCAAACTCAACTCAATTGCCAGTTGGGCATACAGATGATATCTTTGAGTTATTGGATCTACAAGATGAGCTACAAACCTTATACACAGGGGGAACGGTTCAGCATATTTACCTAGGCGAGCAGATTGATAATATTGAGTCTGCTAAGATGCTTATTAAAAAGATCTTTACAAATTATAAGATGCCTTATATATCATTAACTCCGTCATTTAGTATTTGTGAAGAACATGGCTATCTTTCAGGAGAACAGCAAGTGTGTGGTAAGTGCGGTAAAGAAACAGAGATATGGTCGAGGGTAACGGGATATTTAAGACCTGTTAAAAGTTTTAATAAGGGCAAAAAACAAGAATATAGAGAAAGAAAGAGGATGAATTTTAGGGAGGAAGTCAAATGTTGATTGCAGGATGGCAGAAGATGACTTTGATTGACTATCCTGATAAAATAGCAAGCATTATTTTTACTCAAGGTTGTAATTTGGAGTGTTTTTATTGTCATAACTCTGGACTGATTGATAATGATAAAAAAAATCCAAAGGTTGATGAAACTAAAATATTTGAGTATCTTAATGCACGAAGAAAATTTATTGATGGAGTTGTTGTAACAGGGGGGGAACCCACTTTGCAAAAGGGTCTAAAGCTATTTTTAAATAAAATTAAGAGGATGGGGCTACTTGTAAAACTTGACACAAATGGAACAAAGCCTAATGAACTAAGCAGTTTGATAAAAGAACAATTAGTGGATTATGTGGCAATGGATGTAAAAGCACCGATTGATAAATATCATAAAATTTGTGGTGATAAACTAGATTATAGTTGCATTAGAGAGAGTATTTCAATAATAAAGAAATCTGGTGTTGCACATGAATTTAGAACTACGTTGGCCGAAATGTTAAACGTAAATGATATGAAAAAAATTAAAGAGATGGTGGGGGTGTCGAGTAATTTATTTGCACAAAGGTGCAATGGTAATTTTGAGCAAATACCCATTACTGAAATTGTGCAAAGTGTTCCTCAAATTAAGCTAAGAGGATTCTAGGGCGTTGTTAGTTTAAAACTTAAATTCCATCCATTGAGAAAAGCGGATGGGATTTGAGTTTTTGTTCAACTAATTCTACTGTTTAAGAAGCGAAGGGTGGAACTTACTTTTTCAATTAATAAAGGGTAGGATTATTTGCAAAAACAGAAAAATTTACTTGAATTTTTGTAGGTTTACATATATAATTATAAATAAGGGAGTTAGATTCTGATATTTTGCCTTATTTTTCACTAATCCGATTAAGTTTTTATGCTTATTAAAAGCTTAAAGAAAAGCATTTCATTATGACGCAAAGCAATTTTACGTTCTTGTTTTAATCGTTTTTTCAACTCATAAAAAGATCACATCTACAGTTTTAAAGCTTAATGAAGATTTTTTAAATTTTAAATTAGGGTTTAGTTAGTTTCACATATAATTTTAATTTAATTATTTAGGGGTGAGTCTTATGTTAAAAACAAAGGATCATTTAGCCGCAAAGCGACTTTATAATCAGCTGAAACTGTATTTCCTGTTATCTAAAGATTCAAACAGTTTAAACTGGAAAAATCAAAATGAAGAAAAAAGTAGAGTGCGTATTAGGAAACCATCTATTTTCATGATTCCATTACTTGCAATTATGTTCTTAATATTTTTTATTCCTCAAGAGGCTAATGCATGTTTTTTAACCCCACGTATTAGGGTTGATTTTGGAAGCTATGAGGGAGGGTGGACAAACAAGAATGTAAACGCAATGGTGACAGCTACAAATGCCAAAGTGGGTTTAAGAACTAGAGGTATTTATTATAGTAAAGATGGCGGTAGGTGGGAAAAATTGTCAAATAGTTCACCTGCAGGTCATACCATCAAAGAAAGTGGTAAATATAGATTTGCAGTAGTTAGGCAAAGAATTGTTGGTGGATTAAGGGTTGTTGTTCAAACAAAAGAGTATGATATAAAAATAGATAAAAAGGCACCGGACGCTTCTTTTAGCCCTAATAGTAGTACGGGAGAAGAAAATGTTGATGTTAAGGTTTCTACAACAGATAGAGGAGATAGTGGAGTACGTCGTTGGAGGTATAGGATAAGCGAGGATGATGGTGAAAACTTTGATAGTTGGTCTAGTTGGAATCCATCTTCTACTATAAGATTAAACAGTGATGGAAGGTTTAGAATAGAAGTTTCGGTTCAAGATAATGCTGGAAATTCTCGTAATGTAACCTCTGGTTTATATGATATTGAGATTAGAAGAGATCCAGAAAAACCTGGGAGACCAAAAGTAGATGGTGTGTTAGAGTTAAGTCAAAGTGTTGGTGTTGTATGGGCGGCAACAAATGACTGGGGAACTGGCGAAGATAGAAATTATAGATTAGAGGTAAGTAAAAATGATGAAAATTGGAATAAGGTTGCAGATAAACAAGTAGAAAGAGTGCATAAATATAAGATAGATAATGATACGCAAACCTTAAGGTTTAGGGTAAGGGCAGAGACTAGTCACGGGGTATCGGATTTTGCAATAGGTGACTTGATTGATATTGAAAAGATTGGGCAGGGAAGACCAGATATGCCAAACTTAGGGGATATGATTGAGGATGAGGATAGAAGTATATCTTGGAATGATATGGAAACTGCACAGAAAGGTTTTTATATTGAAGTTCTAAGAACAAGAAACGATGATTCTATTAGAATTGCTCCTAGAGATTCTAACAATAATCAAAGCGTTATTGACTCTAATGACTTTAGGGCAAATGACAGGGTTAAGTTTAGAATAAGGGCAAAGGAAACTGATACTCATAGGGGTAGCAGGTGGAGTGAATATTCTAATGAGGTAGTTGTGCAGGAAAAGCCAGAACCAGAGCCAGAGCCAGAGCCAGAGCCAGAGCCAGAACCAGAACCAGAGCCAGAACCAGAACCAGAGCCAGAGCCAGAGCCAGAACCAGAGCCAGAGCCAGAGCCAGAACCAGAACCAGAGCCAGAACCAGAGCCAGAGCCAGAGCCAGAACCAGAGCCAGAACCAGAACCAGAGCCAGAACCAGAACCAGAACCAGAACCAGAACCAGAACCAGAAGAACCTAATAATCCAAATGTAGATCTAGACTTTTGGTTGGATATAGAAGCAGAAAATCCAGGAAGACCAATAGGCAATGATCCAAGTGATCCACCTAAAGGTGAGGAACCGCCACCAGAAGCAGAACCAGAGCCAGAACCAGAGCCAGAACCAGAACCAGAGCCAGAACCAGAACCAGAAGAACCTAATAATCCAAATGTAGATCTAGACTTTTGGTTGGATATAGAAGCAGAAAATCCAGGAAGACCAATAGGCAATGATCCAAGTGATCCACCTAAAGGTGAGGAACCGCCACCAGAAGCAGAGCCAGAACCAGAAGAACCTAATAGACCAAATTTAGATCTAGACTTTAAGGTGGATATAGAAGTAGAAAATCCTCCAAGGAAAATAGGTTCTGTACCACCAAGTGATCCACCTAAAGGTGAGGAACCTCCACCAGAAGCAGAAGAACCAGAAGCAGAACCAGAGCCAGAACCAGAGCCAGAACCGGAACCAGAACCACCTTCTTCGTCAGTGCAAAGAACTAGAACTAACATGAGAGCGATTTTCAGACTACGGATGTTGTCACGAAATATTGGTTCAAACGTTACGTCTGATGAGTCAAATGATGAACCCCAACGGGATAATGAACAAGGAAATGGAATGATTTCCGCATTGATGGGAATGTTAGTTTTAATGTTTACGTTTATAACTAAGCTCTTTAGATAATAAGAAAGAATTGGACTGATCAAGCCAAAGTGGTTGCTATAATTTAAGCGCCACTTTGGCTTTTGTTTTTGGCGGTGAATGCTGTAGATGCATAGATTTTTGTGTTGACAAATGCCTATAAATAGTTTTATACTAAACTGTAATAAATTTTAAGTGTTAGATAGACATATTTATAATTGAGGGGTGAAGGAATGAGTACTAAAGATATTTATCTTACGTATGAAGGGTTGAAAAATTTAGAGCAAGAGTTGGATGATCTAAAAGGGCCAAGAAGAACGGAGATTGCTGAGAGGATAAAGCAAGCATTGTCTTTTGGAGATATATCTGAGAATTCTGAGTATGATGAGGCGAAAAATGAACAAGCACAAATAGAAACTAGAATAGTTCAGTTAGAAAATACGCTTAAGAATGCAAAAATAATTGAAGAAGATAATATAAGAACTGATGCTGTAGGTCTAGGTGCTAAGGTTAAACTTCTAGATTTGGAGTTTAATGAAGAAATAGAATATTGGATAGTAGGGTCTACTGAGGCAGATCCTAGAAGTTTTAAAATCTCAAATGAATCACCTGTAGGAAGTGCACTTATTGGGGCAAAAGTAGAACAAGAGGTTCCGGTTAATACGCCTCAAGGTACTATAAGGTTTAAGGTTTTAGAGATATCTAAGTCAACTAACTAACTGCCCTTAAGGGTAGTGGCTTGGAGAAGAAATTCTCTGTGGTCGTTTGAAAGCCCAAGTCTTAATTGGCTACATTATCTAAGAATATATAGGGACTTAAAGACGCTTTATTAGTCTTGAACATTACGGCATATGGTCAATAACTCTGAATGGTTAGGAGATAAGATATTATAAGTAAAGAGCCTTTATCCACGAATCAAAAGACATAGTGGTTTTTGGCTAAGTTTTTGTAAAAGCTTACTAAGTCTAGATGTTTAATCTAGGCTTAGTTTATTGATATTTGGTGAATAAGCAGTGTGAAAATATTTCTAACGTAATAATGAAATAGTTTTGTGGTTTTGATTGAGAATTTCTTAGTATTTTGGGAAATTGTATTTACAGATGTGGAGGTTTTTTTATGCCAGTAAAGTATATTTTCGTTACAGGTGGTGTTGTGTCTGGGCTTGGAAAAGGAATTACAGCAGCTGCTTTAGGGAGGTTATTAAAAGAAAGAGGGCTTAGGGTTACAATTCAAAAATTCGACCCTTATATAAATGTAGATCCAGGTACCATGAGTCCTTATCAACACGGAGAGGTGTTTGTAACTGATGACGGTGCAGAAGCAGACTTAGACTTAGGTCATTATGAGAGGTTTATAGATGAGAACTTAAGCAAAAATAATAGCGTAACTACTGGGAAAATTTACTGGTCAATTATAAATAAAGAGAGAAAAGGTGAATTTTTAGGTGCGACGGTTCAGGTTATACCTCATGTTACTAATGCTATAAAAGAAAGGGTTTATAGGGTTGGAAAGGCTGAAAATACAGATATAGTAATTACTGAGATAGGTGGAACTATTGGTGATATAGAAAGTCTTCCCTTTATAGAGGCTATAAGGCAGGTTAGCGCAGATAAGGGTAGGGATAATGTGATGTATGTTCATGTTACGCTTTTACCTCACCTTGGAAATTCTGAAGAGCCAAAGACGAAGCCCACTCAACATAGTGTGAAAGAATTACGAAGTATAGGAATTCAGCCTGATGTTATTGTTTGTAGGACATCGCATAGACTATCTGATGAAGTGAAAGAAAAGCTTAGTTTGTTTTGTAGTGTACCTAATGATGCGATTATTCAAAATACAGATTTAGAAGCATTGTATGAAGCTCCGATAATGTTTGAAAAAGAAGGCTTAGCAAAGATAGTTTGTAATAGGTTAAAGATAGACGCTAAAGACCCTGATCTTAGTGTGTGGGAAGAGATGGTAAGGCTGCAGAAAAATCTAAAAGGTGAAGTGATAATTGCTTTAGTTGGAAAATATGTTGAGCTTCAAGATGCTTATATTAGTGTTGTGGAAGCTTTGAAGCATTCGGGGACAAAGTTTTCGCATGATGTGAACATAAGGTGGGTCAATGCTGAACAGTTAGACAAAGCGCAAATAGAAGAAAATTTAAAGGATGTAGATGGTGTTTTAGTGCCAGGAGGTTTTGGAGAAAGAGGAATAGAAGGTAAGATCTTATCAGCACAGTATGCAAGGAAAAATCACATTCCGTTTCTTGGTATTTGTTTAGGTATGCAGGTTGCGGTTATAGAGTTTGCTAGAAATGTAGCAGGTCTTTGTGATGCTAATAGTTCTGAATTTTTTGATGATTTGAAATATCCTGTTATAGATATTTTACCTGATCAAAAGGATATAGATGAAAAGGGAGGAACTATGAGGTTAGGGCTGTATCCTTGTAAGCTAATCGAAGGTACCTTTGCAAGGAGTGCTTATGAAGGTGAGTTAGTATATGAAAGACATAGGCATAGATATGAATTTAATAATGAATATAGGGATATTTTGTCTTCTGAGGGGCTTTTGATTTCAGGGGTTTCACCTTGTGGTAAGTTAGTGGAAATAGCTGAAATCACTGGACATCCTTGGTTTGTAGGGGTTCAATTTCATCCAGAGTTTAAGTCTAGACCAAACAAGCCGCACCCAATTTTTACAGGATTCTTAAAGGCTTCGGTGAATCTAAAAGAGGAAAAGGCGAAAAAAATCAAAAAGTGAGAAAATTATTTAACCAAAAACCAAAACCAAAAAACCAAAAAACAAAAATTAAAAATCATCGAAC
>CAZTHU010000050.1:0-1485 GCA_964613575.1 uncultured Eubacteriales bacterium
GATGATTACGGTGATGATTCCGAGCAAGGTAAAGCTGACATGGTAGGAGCAAATGAAGATGATATGGGTGGAAACAGCATGTTTGATGATGAGTATGAGTCAGATCCAGAATATGATAATTGGTTATAGAACCATTATGTATATATCCCTTTAGATTATCTTGAAGTGGCAGGGTCACCTGCCACTTTTTTGTGTGCATGCATGGCACTAATTTAGCTAGTGAAAGTCTAGTCACGCGTATTTACCACCAAGTGTAGCGAACTACAAGTTGGTACCAGTAATGGTGTAGATGAAGGAAGTGGTGTAGCAAAATTCTTGAGCCTACTAATACTAGCTATTATTTTTATACGATACCTGGAACGGTAACTTTTTTACGAAAGAAATGGTCTCGATATGCCGATACACATTAATTGTGGTATTTGAATATGATATGTTGGGTGGTTGTATGTTTATGCGATTAGTTTTAGCTATAGTTTTTATTGTTGTTTATTTTGCAATTTATTGCTTAATTAGGGTAATTGATGTAAAATTTAGTGGTGTGAGTAAAGGGGATTTAGAAAAATTTATTGTTGTTTTATTTGTAAGAAATGCGCAAAATTGTGTAGAAGATGTTATTAGATCTCATGAAAAGGTTATAGGCAAAGGTGTTAGGAAGATTGTTGTAGATTTTAATTCAACTGATGAAACTTTAGAGATTTTAAAGAAGATGCAACTAGATGACACATTCTTATATATAATTGAGGACGATGCTAAATCTTTGTGATGCATGAGGTTAAAGATTACTAGAAGTCAAAAAAGATTTTTTGTGGAGGGCTTTATTTGGAGGAATATAAGGGGATAATTCAAGAGATTACGTATTATAATGAGCAGACTGGATATATTGTTTGTAGTATGCTTATTGAAAGAACAACTGTAACTGTGGTTGGTAAGGTTGTTATGGCACAAGTGGGTGAAATATTGAAGTTCCAAGGAAGTTGGACGAGTCATCCTAATTACGGTGAACAATTAAAGATATCTTCTTATGAGAAGATTATGCCATCGTCTGTAAAACAAATTGAGGAGTATCTAGCGTCGGGTGTGTTAGAGGGAGTGGGAAATAAGCTTGCAAAAAAAATCGTAAAGAAGTTTGGCGAAAAAACTCTAGATGTTATAAATTTTGAGCCGGATAAACTTACGTTTATAAAAGGTGTTTCAAAACATAAGGCTCATCTTATTTCTGAGGCTTTTCAAGAGAAAATACGCATAAATGAGCTTTGTGAGTTTTTTAATGGGTATAAGATACCTTCTAATGTTGTGATGAAAATATATAGTAAGCTTTATCCAAACTGTTTAGAAACCGTGAAGCAAAATCCTTATATACTAACAAATGAAGATTTCGGAGTTGGATTTAAGCTTGTTGATGATTTAGCTATTGATGTTGGGGTTGATATCTTTTCAAAAGAGCGAATAAAAAGTGCTATTATGTATGTTTTAAACGAAGCATCA
>CAZTHU010000050.1:1495-10118 GCA_964613575.1 uncultured Eubacteriales bacterium
TTAGCGGTTTTTGATATTTATAAAAAGGTTATAGCATTGACAAAAGTTGACAAACAGACAGTTCAAACGGGTATTATAGATCTTAGGTCTCAAGGGGAAGTTGTGATTGAACAGTTAGAAAAAAACCTTAATGGTGACATCAAAGAAGATTCGCGAATTTTTTTATTTAGTCATTATGAGTCGGAAAAATATATTGCATATAAATTGACAGAGCTTTCAAAGTCAAGGTTTCGATTTGAAGAAGAAAGATTTAATAGCTTTTTAGAAAGATTTGAGGAAGAACAAGGAATAAGTTTTGCGGATAATCAGATGTTGGCTATAAAAAAATGTTTGAAAACTGGTGTAACTGTAATAACTGGAGGCCCAGGTACGGGTAAGACAACCATTATAAAGGCGATTATAGATTGGTTTGAAGAAGATAAAAGAATTGTTATGCTTACCGCACCCACGGGTAGGGCGGCTAAGAGGATGAGCGAATCCACTGGTAGAAGGGCAAAAACGATACATAGGTTGCTGGAAGTAGAGTTTGATTTGGATATGGGAAAGGTAATTTTTTTTAGAAATGAGAAAGACCCCTTAAATGCAGATGTGATAATTGTAGATGAAATGTCGATGGTGGATATAAATATAATGTCGGCGCTTTTAAAGGCAATTGAACTACACGCTAAGGTGGTTCTTGTTGGGGATACTGATCAGCTACCATCGGTTGGACCTGGTGCAGTTTTAAAGGATATAATAAATTCTAAGAAAGTTGAAACTGTGAGGTTGAATCAAATTTTTAGACAAGCAAGTCAAAGTATGATTGTTTTAAATGCACACAGAATAAATTCTAAAAAGTTTCCATATTATAACGCTAAAGACTCAGATTTTTATTTTGTAAGGGAGAATAATCAAGATGATGCGTTAAAAACAGTTGCAGATTTATATTCTACTAGGCTACCTAATTATTATGGGTTTTTGCCAATGAAAGATATTCAAATTATTACGCCAACTAGAAAGGGTAAACTTGGTGTTATGGAGCTAAACAAGGTATTACAAAAGGTTGTTAATCCTAGTAGTCCTGAAAAAGCAGAGAAAAAACTTTTTGACATAACATTTAGAGAAGGTGATAGGGTTATGCAGATAAAGAATAATTATAATATTGAATGGATAAATTATAGTTACAAGCTAGATGGCGAAAAAACTTGCGGCAAAGGTGTTTTTAACGGTGATATGGGAGTGATTACACACGTTGAGAAGGATGGGAGTTTCGTGAGTGTAATATTTGACGATGAAAAACAAGTGGATTATGATTTGGCTTCATTAGAACAGTTAGAACATGCTTATGCGATTACTGTGCATAAGTCGCAGGGGAGTGAGTTTCCAGCTGTAGTTATTCCTGTTATGGATGGTCCTAGTGTTCTTTATACGAAAAACCTTTTTTATACTGCTGTAACTAGGGCTAAGAGTTTAGTTGTTTTGGTTGGTTTAGAAAAGGTTATACAAAAAATGGTATCAAATGACTTGAAATCATTAAGACTATCCGCTTTAAAGACTAGACTTGAAACTGATGTGCTTGATGTAGAAAATGATATCTAGTTAATTATATTTTAGAGGTATTGTTAATTAAGACTTTATCTATGCTAAATATGTTTGCATACGGATCGTTGATATTTGTTCCTTTTGTGAAAAATTTCTCTGAGAGTTTATTTTCATGACCACAACATTCGCAACGAAAGTTAAGTCCATTGAACTTTTTTATATCAGAAATGGATAAAGTCAATATTATTGATTTGCAATTAAAACATATTAATGGCTTTTTGTAGGACACGTAGCGCACCTCCTTCTTTTATTTTATTTCACAGAAGTATTTTATTATATTTCTAGAATATTATGATATTATTACTTAAATTATCATAAATACGACAAAAAAACAAGGGGGGAGTATCAAAGCGGAGAGTTGGTCATAAAAAATTTTTTCTTAAATATATTATAGAAATAATATGATTTAGGAGAAGTTGTATGCAAAAGAAGAGAGATAAAGAGAAACTACTTGCCTTTTTGTTCGTGGTAGGATTTTTTGTTATAAGCTTTGTTTTTTTTCTAAATAGTATGGTGAAGAGGGATATTATAGAAGGTGTGATACCTCTCTTTAAAATTGGAGATGATGAAGGTAATTCAAATTTTTCAATCTCGAAAGAATTAAATTCTTTAGGTGAAATGTTTTATGGTGTCAACTTTAAAAAGCCATTAAATTTCATTGATCTAAAGCTACCTGTTATGGGATTAGTCTTTGAGCAATTAGGTAATGATGAAAAGTATTGTGAGGAAGTTAGCTTTGAGGAAGAAAATTTTGATACTAATCAAAGTAGTATTTTTTTTGAACCTGAACACGATATTGAAGATGGTGTTCATAAAAATCTGGGTGATTTAAAGTTTATAAAAGAGGCAAATGTAGATATTGATTTAGATAAACTGGAATTAGAGAAAATTAGGCTACACAAAGAAGGAAAAGATTGCAGAGTTATGATTTATCATACGCATACAACTGAGAGCTATGTAGGTAGAAATTTGCAAAATAATATCATTTCAAGAGGTAGTGGTACAGTTGTAGATGTTGGCAATAAGTTAAAGAAGGTTTTAGAGCAAAAATATAATATTTCTGTATTGCATAATACTACGGACCATACACGACCGGAGCTTAGAACGGCATATATCAGATCAATGGAAACTGTTAGAAATGTGCTTGCTGATTTTTCATCTATAGATATATTGATAGACTTGCATAGAGATGGATTGGCAAATGTAGATAGGTTTGCTCCCAAAATAGAGGTAGATGGTAAGTATGTTGCGCAGATTATGATTGTTGTTGGGACAGATTTTTCAGGTTTGAAACATCCAAATTGGCAAAGAAATTTAGCATTTGCTGTAAGCTTGCAGGAATTGTTAGAGGAGATTTGTCCAGGTATAACTAGACCTATATATATTAGTAGGCATAGGTATAATCAGCACCTTTTAGAAAATTCTGTTATACTTGAGGTTGGAGGAAATGGCAATACTTTAGAAGAAGCAAAGCGTTCGGCAAAATTTTTAGCTAAAGCATTAAGTAGGATGTTTTAAGTGGCTAAATTTGAGTTGAAATAATTTGGCTAGTATATTATAATTTGTTAATAGATGAAGAATTTTTAGAAATGAGGTAATGTTATGACGAGTAAACAAAGGGCTTATTTGAGAGGATTAGCAAATAGTTTGAACCCAATTTTCCAGATTGGGAAAAACGATTATAATGAAAATTTTGTAGTTCAAATCTCTGAGGCTTTAGAAGCTAGGGAGCTAATTAAGATTAGTATTCTAAATAATTCGATGCAAGATGCAAAAAGTGTGAGTCGTGTATTAGCTAACCAAACAAATTCACATGTGGTACAGGTTATAGGTTCAAGGTTTGTACTTTATAAAGAGTCAAAGGATAATAAGCAAATACAGTTACCTTAAGTGTAAGATTGATTAACTCAAGGTTTAATAAATATGCTGATGATTTTGTGTAATGTGAACCAAGTATGTGATTTTTAAAATATAAAAAATGAAAGGTGGGATTGTTTCATATGTTAGATATAAATTTAATTAGAGAAAATGCGAAGTATGTTAGCCAAGCTCTTTTAAAGAAGGGGATTGAGGTAGATTTTGATGAGCTTTTAGAATGGGACAAGCAAAAACGAGAGCTTATTTTTGAAACAGAGAATTTAAAGGCAAAAAAGAATAAAGTGTCAGGTCAAATCCCGGCTATGAAAAAGAATAATGAGGATTGTACGGAGCTTTTTGAAGAAATGAAAAAAATTGCAGAGGATATAAAAGAAAGTGATGTAAAAATAGCACAGCTAGACGATAAAATGTTTTCTTTTTTAAGTTCTCTTCCTAATATGCCAGATGATGATGTGGTAGCTGGAGGAAAGGAAAATAATGAGGTTGTAAGAGTTTGGGGAGATAAACCCAAATTCGACTTTGAGTCTAAAAACCATGTTGATTTAGCTCAAGATTTGAACTTAATAGATTATAAGAATGGTGCAAAGCTTGGAGGTAATGGTTTTTGGATATACAAAGGTGAAGGTGCATTGCTAGAATGGGCTTTAATTAATTATTTTATTCAAGAGCATATAAAAGATGGGTATGAGTTCTTGCTGCCCCCTCATATGCTTTTAAATAAATGTGGTTATACGGCTGGACAGTTTCCAAAGTTTGATGAGGATGTTTACTATATACAAGACGAAACAAGTCATGATAAGCAGTTTATAATTCCTACTGCTGAGACAGCTTTGGTTAATGTTCATATGGATGAGATATTATCAGAAGATGAGCTTCCTAAGAAATATTTTGCATATACCCCATGCTATAGGAAGGAAGCTGGTAGTTATAGAGCACAGGAGCGTGGTATGATAAGAGGGCATCAGTTTAATAAAGTTGAGATGTTCCAGTTTACAAGACCAGAGGACTCTAAAAATGCCCTAGAGGAGCTTATTAGTAAAGCTGAAAGGTTAGCGCAAAATTTAGGATTACATCATAGAGTTTCAAAGCTTGCGGCAGGTGATTGTAGTGAGGCGATGGCATCTACATATGATATTGAGATTTGGATACCAAGCATGAATGAGTATAAAGAGGTAAGTTCTGCATCTAATGCTAAAGATTATCAAGCAAGGCGAGGTAATATTAAATTTAAACGAGATAACGCTAAAAAATCAGAGTTTATACATACGTTAAATGGGTCTGGTCTTGCAACAAGTAGACTATTCACTGCATTGCTTGAGCAAAACCAAAGAAGTGATGGAAGTGTTGTAGTGCCTGAGGTGCTAAGAAAGTGGGTAGGAAAAGAAGTAATATCGTAAAATACTGAAATGCTTTGAAATTAACGAATGGTGAATTAAGAAGGTTTTAGTACTAGGTTTATTCTAGTACTAAAACCTTCTTACTGCTCAGATTTTTTTTCAATAGTATAATACATTTTTGCTTTGTTAAAAGTTGATTTATTAACAGCAACAAGTTCATCTAGTGCAGATTTTTCGCTAGTCTTTCTTAATGCTAGATTCATTAAGTCTTGAAGGTTTTCACCTTGTGTGGGGTATGTTACGCAAGTCGTATGAAAAATTTTATCTAGATTAAGTTTTAGTTTGTTTAGATAAGAGTTTACTCTTAACTTGATTTTTTCTAGAACCTGCAAAGCACCATCAGTATCGGCGTAGTGTAGTAGAACAAGTATATCTGTTTTATTAATTAAAAATACCATATCTGTACTTCTTATTGAAAGCTTAATATATTTTAGTGTTTCATCATATATTTTTGTTGTGTTAATATTTAGAGTGTTTTCGTTTTCTTTTAAAATGTTTTCTAAATGATTTGGAGTTATAAAAATAAGTGATAGAGGCTTTTGTGAACGCTTGGCTAAATTTATTTGTTGTACTATCAAATCTTCTACTGACATAGAGATGATATCAGTATTTTCAAAAGAATAGAAAAACTTAGCCCTAGTTGGAAGTATGGTATTTATTGATTCAGATAGCCTATCGTGTGTATAGGGTTTGTTTACATAGTCTTTGGCATTGAAATTCTTAGCAACCTTTATTTTGTGGTTAGCATCAGTTAGTCTAGTTAGTATAACAAGGGGGATTTTATTAAGCTGAGAATTTTGTATAGAAGACAGAACTTTATAGCCATCTTGAGAAGTTGGAAATTCTAAGTCCATTATAATTAATGAGAAATCGTCGTTTAGACTATTTTTAACAAGGAAAAAATCGTGCGGTGAGATGATATCTGTACACGTAAATTTTCCTATTGTGCTTAAGTTTATTTTTAATTTTTCTATTTCAAATGTATTGCAGTCTAATACTAGTATTTTATTCATAAGTTTCACCTAATAATGGTATTGTGTCTGTTTTTGCCAATTCCTATATATTTTATTTTAACGTTTACTAACTGTTCAATTCTTTCTATGTAAGCTTTGGCATTTTTGGGCAAATCATCATAGTTTTGCATTTTTTTGTTTATGTTCCATCCATCAAATTCTTCATATACTGGCTCTACAGTAGCTAACTCTTTTAGTGACGCAGGGAAGTGATGAATCTTATTTGAGTTTATTTTATACGAAGTACAAAGTTTGATCTTTGGGAGCTTTCCTATTGTATCAATATGATTTATAGCAAGATAGGTTAGACCATTTAGCTTTGAAGCAAAACGAAGCATTACAGTATCAAGCCATCCGCACCTCCGAGGTCTTCCTGTTGTTGTTCCGAATTCATTTCCTAGTTTTCTTATATTATCTCCAACAGGATTATCTTGTTCAGTAGGAAATGGACCTTCTCCAACTCTTGTAGTATATGCTTTTAATACACCGATTATTTTATTGGTATAGGTGGGGGGGACGCCTCCACCAGTACAAACTCCACCGGATATAGGGTTTGAAGATGTAACATAGGGATATGTTCCAAAATCAAGGTCTAAAAATGTTGCTTGTGCACCCTCAAATAATACATTTTTTTTGTTATCGATTGCTTCATAGACGAGAGTATTTGTATCTTTAATTTTGTCCTTAATTTTTTGAGAGTATTGCCAATATTGTTCTATAATATCATCAGGATTTAAAGGATTTGAGTTGTAAACCCTTTGTATTATCATATTTTTTAGGTGTAGATTTTCTTTTATTTTTAAGGCTAGTATATCCTTGTCTAACATATCGCACATTCTTATACCAGAACGTTCAATTTTATCAGCATAGCAAGGACCTATTCCTCTTTTTGTGGTTCCAATTTGTGAATTACCTCGAAATTCTTCTTGTAAGGAATCAAGCTTTATGTGATAAGGCATGATGACATGAGCTCTATCACTTATTATGAGATGATCTGTTGATATATTTGCTTTGTTTAGTTTTTCCATTTCCTTAAGTAAAATAAGAGGGTCAACAACAACACCATTTCCAATAACGCAAGTTTTGTCGGTATGAAGAACGCCAGATGGTATTAAGTGTAGCGAAAAAGATACATCATCTACTACTATAGTGTGACCTGCATTGTTTCCACCTGAATATCTAACGATATAGTCGGAATCCCTAGCAAGTATGTCAACATACTTGCCTTTTCCTTCATCACCCCATTGAGTCCCAACTACTATATTTAATGGCATTTAACATCTCTCCTCTAAAGCTTATTTAGATTGCTATATAATGATATCATTGAACCAAATAAAAATCAAGATGAGGTTTTTTTGAAAAACATATTGAATTAACATAAAGACTGTGATAGAATGATAATAAGATAGATTATGTAGAATGAACCAAAATTTATGAGAAAAGTATGGCAAAATTGTAAATAACTTTTGGTTTGGAAGAAATATTGTAAAAATTTTATTTATGGGGGGAATGGTTATGGAAATGGACATATATAAGGTTAGTCTTATTTCAATTGGTCTAGCGATCTCTATTGTTGTAGCAGGGGTATTTTTGGGAACTAGATCTGATGAGCCAGATAGCACAGGTGTATATTTGATGCCTCCTGAAGAAAGTCAAGAGAAAGAAGATGAAGTGGAAGAAACCAAAATAGATGATGAGGTTAAGATTCCAGAGCAGGAGCCTGTAACAGCTGAGGAAGAATCTCTAATGATAGATTTAAGGTTTGATGGAGTAAGAAATATTGTACCAACAATGAGAAGAAATACTAATATGACTGATTCTGTATTCCTAGTCTTTAAAGATGATGGTATAAATGATTCGGATTTGAGAAATTTACTAAGGGACCTAAATATAGCAAATGTATACGCTGTTTTCTTTGTATCTGGAAGGTCTTTAGAAGAAAATCCTCAAATATGGATCAATGCAATAGCTGATGGACATTTTGTTTGCAATTATACATATAGTGGTGAAAAAGCAGGAGATCGCACAGGATTGGAATTAATAGAAGATATTAAGAGATGGGAGATTGCTGCAGAAAGAGCATTGAGCAAAGATTATGTGAATCATATGAAAGAACATTTTCCATTCTTTATGTTTCCAGATGAAAGAATTGTAATGGAAGAGCGTTTACTTACAATGGTAGAAAGAAGTGATTATAGACCTATAGGTTGGGATATTTCAAGTATGGATATGTATGATGCAGATGATACCGAAGAGGAAAAAGCACAAGCTGTTTTTGATGGAATTAGGCGGAAAACTAAGGGTGGGGAGATAATTTCATTAAACCTTAACTCTTATACAATTGTTTATACAAGACAGTTGATAAATAGTATTAGAAATAATGATTTGTTATTCAGAGAATTAAATCGAGGTTTTAGGGTATAGAGGTTAGTTGGATAGTTGGTTAGTTGGACGTTTGGTTAGTTGGTAAGGAAAAGCGTTTGATAGGGTAAGGTGATCACGGCAAGTTAGGGGAAGATAGTTAAGCGATGGTTAAACGATAGGGAAAAATAAAAAGCGGAAAACTAGTTATTTACTAGCTTTCCGCTTTTTGATTTTATTGAATATCTGCTACGTTATAACGGAGAATGAATTCTCCGATACAAATCCTCATATCTGCTACGTTACAACGGAGAATGAATTCTCCGCTACCTGACCACCTGACCACCTGACCAACTGACCACCTGACCAACTGACCACCTGACCAACTGACCA
>CAZTHU010000051.1:0-9969 GCA_964613575.1 uncultured Eubacteriales bacterium
TATCAATATGAAAAGCTAATAAACAGGTTGGATTTAAAAACTACTCCAGAAAAAATTAGAGCGATGCAGGTTGTGCTTTTTATAGCTTTTTTGGGAATTGCACTTTTAATTATGTATATAAATACCGTTTTAGGTATGCTTTCACTTCTTGCACCTTTTATAGCTTGGCTTTACCCCATAGATGATATGGAAAAAAGGATTGAAGAAAAAAACAGTAATATTATGTTTGATTTTCCTGCCTTTTATAGCATGCTTTACTATCAGTATTCGAGAAGTGTTCATGTTTATTTGGAGGATGTGGTAAAGGATTTTTTGCCTAATGCAAATGCTGATATGACAAGAGAATTAGAAGTCTTAATGGATAATATAGAATACGGCGAAGATTATGCGCTAAAGCAATTTAAAAAGAGGGTTCCCTTAAGGTATGTTATAAAGTTTTGTGATATTTTTCAAACAAGATTAAATGGCTATGATAATACATCACAGATGGGATATTTGAAAAATGAGCTTGATGAAATAAGGATACAAAAGTTAGAAGAAGAGCTCGAGAAAAGAGAAAGAAAAAATGTTCAAACTCAGTTTATCTTGTTAGGGGTTTTGGGACTTTATGTTGTTGCTTATTTTTATTTTCAGTTTATAGATGCTATTAGATTGTTTAGTTAAAAAAGTTGATTATAATAAAAGGAGGTATTATTATGTTTAAAATTTTAAAGAATCAAAAAGGGTTTGGGGTTAAAGATATTGCGGTAAGCTTAGGGTTTATTGTAGTGGTTGGTCTTGTTATTACTGCGATGCAAGGTAGGCTTGGAGGATGGCTTGATGATGTATGGATTATGGTGCAAAGTTTTATTGAGGATAATGTAAGTGGGGGGTAGGATGTATGAAGTTTATGGCTAATGCTATTTTGGTTGTGCTTATAATGACGATATTTATTATGGTCTTTTCGAATTTCATACTATTTTTCCCATGGTATTTAACGCTCATGTATCAGACTTATAACCTTTCAGTACAGGCTGCAAGTGAGAATTATGTTTCTACTAATATGGTTGCTGATGTAAAAAATGATCTAGTGACACGACCTATATTTAGTCGCATGGGGGCAGATGATATAGGGGTTTTTATGGATGAGGTTAAGATTGATAGCTTTGACCCAGATTATTTACAAAGAGGAGAACGCTTTACTGTTGGTTTAGAGTGTAGCTTTCCGTTTGAGATAAAATTTGGTGATGCATCACTTGAAAGGGAGGTAAGCGTGAAATTTGAAATACCCACAACGGGGCTACGGTATTATAAGGATTTAGAATGAGTTAGACGATAAGGAGCGAATGTATGAGGGGTTTTTTAGTTACATTTGTTGTTGTGTTTTTTTTGACTGCAGCAATTTTTCCTATAATTGAGATCTTAGGAGCTTTTTTGGATATGTTACAAATTAACAATGCGATTCTTGTATCATCAAGGTCAGCCTTTACCACATCTTTAGATGATGATCTTTTAAGGGATGTAGAGGTTGGCTTTAAAGAGGAGGATTTTATAAAGGATTTTAAAGAAAACTTTTACTTAATGATGGGTGAAGAAAAAAAGGATACAAACACCTTTAATATTGATATTGAAGCTGTGCGCATTGAAGATTTTAAAGATTATGCTTTTGAGTTAATAGATTCAGATGATTATTTTGACGCTGTTCAAATAGCTATAGAGAGTGAATATAGTTTTAAAACAAGTTTTATGAGAAGGTTTTCTCAAGCCTTTAGTGAACCATTCATGCTTAGGATTAATAGGCTTCAAAGCGTAAGGACGATGAATTAGAGTTGATAGGGTGTATCCTATAAACTCTAATTCATCGTCTTTACAAAAAAGCTATAATACTGTATTATGGAAAATATTAAGAAGCTTTATTTAAAAATAGGAGTGATTTTTATGGGGAAGAAGTTTGCTAAAAATGCTATTAATCCGACGCGTAAAGAGGATTTTTCGATGTGGTATCAAGAGGTTGTAAAGGCATCTGAATTAGCAGAGATGGCTCATGCTAGAGGCTGTATGGTGATTAAACCTTGGGGGTGCGGCATATGGGAAAATATTAGGAGTATCTTAGGTAAGATGATTAAAGATGAAGGGTGCGAAGATGTATATTTTCCGCTTTTTATACCTAAGAGCTATATCCAAAAAGAGGCAGACCATGTAGATGGATTTGCAAAAGAGATGGCAGTTGTTACTCATCACAGGCTAAAAAAAGAAGAAGACGGGAATTTAGTACCTGATGGAGAGCTTTCAGAACCATTAATTGTTAGACCAACTTCTGAGACAATTATTGGAGAGAGTATGTCTGGATGGATAAAATCTTATAGAGATTTGCCGTTAAAGCTAAACCAATGGTGTAATGTGGTTAGATGGGAAATGAGACCTAGAGTATTTTTGCGTACAGTAGAATTTTTATGGCAAGAAGGGCATACTGCATATGAAACAAAAGAAGAGGCGCAAGATAACGCAAAAACTATGCTAAATGTTTATAGTGATTTTGTTGAAAATTATTTGGCGATTCCCCTTATTAAAGGAATAAAGCCTGAACATGATAAGTTTCCTGGTGCAGTACAAACGTTTTGTATTGAGGCTATGATGCAAGATGGTAAAGCCTTGCAGGCGGGTACTACTCATTATTTAGGAGAGAATTTTGCAAAGTCTGCAAATATTCAATATTTAAGTAGTGATGAAACATTAAAGTTTGCATATACTTCGTCCTGGGGAGTTTCGACACGGCTTATTGGTGGGCTTATTATGACTCATGCAGATGATGATGGTATGAAGGTGCCACCTAAAATAGCGCCTTATCAGGTTATTCTTGTTCCATTTGTAAAAGATTTCAAAGATGAGAGTGCAAATAAGGTTTTAGATTATTTAAAAGGATTAAAAGAGAATTTAAGTTCGCAAGTTATGCCTGATGGGACAAGTGTTAGGGCTAAGTTGGATGAAAAGAAAACTAGCCCTTCTGATAAAAAATGGGGATGGATTAAAAAAGGTGCTCCAATTATTGTTGAGGTAGGAATGAAAGATATTGAATCTGGTATGGTTACTTATAGAGTAAGAAATCAGCAACCCAAAGATAAGTATCAAATGGAAGTAAGTGAGTTTGTTGAAGCTGTTGGCGATATTTTGCAGGGAATACAAAAAGAATATTTAGAAGACGCAAAAAAAAGGATGTGTGAAAATACCAAAAAAGTAGAAACTCTAGATGAGTTAAAAGAATACTTTAAAAACGAAGATAATTCAGCATTTGCCTTAGCACCTTACTGTGAGGACGCAGGAGAGGATAATGGTTTAAGGGAGATGGCGATTACGCTAAGATGCATCCCTTTTGAGAAATATGATGAGGATAAAACTTGTGTTGTATCAGGTAGAAAAACAAGGAATATGGCTGTTTTTGCAAGGTCTTATTAGAATTGAATTATTTGTTTATCTGCAATATAAGATTTAAAAAAGGCGAAGAGCGTTAATTCTTCGCCTTTTCTTAATCTTATATTATTGTGCATGTGATACTTCTTTTATGTTTGATACGTATCGTTCTTGTTCTTTTTTTAGTGTGTTTAGGTAGCTTTTTATGATTGGAGGGGCGGATGGATCAGTGTATATAAGTTTTAGTCCATACTCATAATGGTGATCTTCTTTTGTTTTTCTTATTATAACAGCCTTTAGAGAAACGTTTGCACCAACAAAAAAGTCTAATTTAACCTCTTGGTACAATGGGAAGTCTTGTTTTGAGCATGCTAGCATTCCGTTAAAACTAATGTTTTTGACAAGTAGTTTTTGCTCTGACTTTGAGGCCCCAATTTTTAAAGAGGCGTCAAATGAAACAGGGAATCTCTCAAATAGCCGTTTGTTGGCTAAGACTTCTAAAGAATCGACCTTGATAACTAATTCTAAATTTTCTTTGTTGTACTCTAATAGACTCGAACTTGATATGTAGACTAGATTGTCTTGTTCGAAACCTATTGCTATGGGGTCACCTTCTGAGAATAAGTCCATTTTTGTTTGTTCATTGAGCTTAACTGTAATAAATTCATAATTTGAGTCGATAATTACGCCTTTGTACAAGTCGTTTTTTGAATAATGTCTCATTGAAACTACAACCCCGTGTTTAAATTCCATAATAAATCACTCCACTCTTTTTTTTAAAACTATATTTTTGTGGGAACAATGTAAGTTAGGTTGACTAATATATATCAATATTAATATTATATAACATTTTCGTTAAAAAATCTAGGGTTTTTGTAAAAAAGTTTAATACTTGGGTATTACTACGTCTATACGACGATTTTTCCGTCTGTTTTCAGGGCTGTCGTTTGGCACTATTGGCTGAAATTCTGCATTTGCTGTGGCAGTCAAATTATCTGGATTTACAGCACTTCTTTCAACAAGAAAGCGCAATACATTTGTAGCCCTTCTAGAAGAAAGTTCCCAGTTGCTTGGATATAATTCTGTATTTATTGGAAGATCATCTGAGTGCCCCTGAATTAGGATATCTGCGGGAATGGTATTAAGTAAATGGCCTATTCTAGTTAGTGGTTCGGTTGCGTCTTCTTTTATTTGAGCATCGCCTAAGTCAAATAGTATTATGGAGTTTATTCTAAGTATAATGGAGTCGTCTTTGTTTAAAACTTCTATATATTCACCTAGGTCGAGTTCTATAATGAGTTCTTCTAATTTTTCAACTAGTTCTTCTAGCTCTTGTTTTAGCTCCTCTTGTTCTTCATCAATTTCTGTTGGCTGTTCGTGTTGTTCTTCATGATCATGTTCTTTTTCATCTTCATCTTCATCTGGGTTTTGTAGGATAGTTGTGGGGTCTTTTCCTACATTTGTATCAAGTTTTTCAGCGTTTGCACTACTTTGAAAGGTCATTTGTAATGACTGATTTATTTGTTCGAATTTTTCTGTGCTTATTGTTGCCATAGAATAAAGTAAAACAAAAAAACATAAAAGAAGGGTAACCATGTCGCTATATGTGACCATCCACTCTGGAGCACCCTCAGGAGGAGGATCTGATTGTTCTTGTCTCTTTTTCTTTGCCATAATAATACCTCCTTTGAAAGTAAAAATGTAAGAGTGTTAGAATTTTAAAAAGAAAAGAATTATATTAATTTTATATGACATACATAGCTAACTAAATAACTATTGGGCTTAAGCCTCTTCTGGGTTGTTTTCTTTTTCATATTCTTGCTTTTGGGTTGGAGCTAGGAAGGTTTTTAGTTTGTTTTCTAGAATCCTTGGATTTTCACCTGATTGTATTGATAAGACACCCTCTATTATCATGTTTTTCTCGTGCGTTTCTTCTTTGCTTTTTAATTTTAGTTTGTTTGCAATTGGATTGCAAAGATAGTTTGCTAAAAGGCTTCCGTAAAAAGTTGTTATTAAGGCAACTGCCATTGCAGGTCCTATTTGATCAGGATCATCTAATGACCCCAATAGCTGCACAAGACCTATTAGCGTTCCTAACATACCCCAAGCTGGAAAAAGGCTTGCTAATGTTTTAAATATTGAGGCACCCTTATCGTGTCTTTTTTTCATATTGTCTAATTCAAGTTCCATTGTTTCAAGAAATAATTCAGGATCTACACCGTCTACTACTTGTTGGACTGCGTCCTTTATAAATTGATCGTCTACGTTTGCAACCTCATCTTCTAGAGATAAAAGACCTTCTCTTCTAGCTTTTTGTGCCATATCTACCAAAAGCTTAATAGTTGCTGAAGGATTAGCTTGCTTCCCAGAAAAAGCTTTTTTGACAACGGGTATAGAAGATTTTATCTCCTCTGTTTTAAAAGAGGTTATAGTTGATGCTATTCCACCACCTAAAACAACCGCTATTGACTTAATATCGACAAAGGCAGCAGGATCAGCGCCCATAAGAATTGGAGCAGATACTGCAATTAAACCTATAATAATGCCGCTAAGTGATGCTAAATCCAATATTATCCCCGCCCTGTTTTGAAATTTTAACTAAAAGATTGATAACATCTTCTTATTTTTTTATCGGCAGTTTTGTTTTTTTGGTTTAGCTTTTTTGTTTTTTTTGTAGTGTATTTTTTTTTTTTATGCTATAATAACATTTGATAAAGTAAAATAGCTTTTAATAAGGAGGGTTTTGTATGAGTTATGTTTGGTTGATTGTTTTAGCAGTAGTGGTTTTGTTTGTGATTTTAATCTATAATGGTTTGGTTCAAAAGAGGATGGCAGTAAAGAATATGTGGTCTAATATAAGTACACAGCTTCAAAGAAGGTATGATTTGATACCTAATTTAGTTGATACTGTCAAGGGGTATGCATCACATGAAAAGGATATTTTTGAGAAAGTGGCACAACTTCGTTCGTCATTTCAGTCAGCAACATCGGTGGGAGAAGTTGGAAAGATTGAAGGACAGATGCAAAGTGTTTTAGGAAGGCTGTTTGCTGTATCGGAGAATTACCCTGATCTTAAGGCTTCTCAAAACTTTATGATGTTACAAGAAGAACTTGTTGGAACAGAAAACAAGGTTGCATACAGCAGGCAAGGATATAACAATGCTGTTATGACATATAACACATCGATACACAAATTTCCAGCTGTTATATTTGCAAATATGTTTGGGTTTAAAGAAGAAGAATTTTTTGAGGTTGAATCAGAAGAGGTTAAAGAGGCACCGAAAGTTAAATTTTAGTTTAGAGGTGAGGTAGTATGCATCAACATATTGTGAACAACAAGCGAAAGACGTTTTTATTTTTAATTTTGTTTATTGCAGTTATTGCTGTTGTAGCTTATGCAATTGGATTAGTTATAGGGCATGTATCTCCGTATATTATCATGACAATAGGGCTAGTGTTCTCGCTTTTTGGTTCGGTTATAAGTTATTATCACAGTGATAAGATAGTTTTGAAAATGGCAGGAGCTGTGCCTGTAGATAAAATGAAAGAACCACACCTTTATAATACGATAGAAGGTGTGTCAATGGCTGCAGGGATTCCTACGCCAAAGATGTATATAATCGAAAATTCTGTACCTAATGCTTTTGCTACTGGTAGAAATCCTGAAAATGGAGTTGTAGCAGTAACTAGGGGTCTTTTAGATTTAATGAACAGGGAAGAACTTGAGGGTGTTATAGCGCATGAAATTGGGCATATAAAAAATTATGATATTTTGTATGCAACAATTGTAGCGGTAATGGCAGGAGTGCTTGTGTTTTTATCGCAGATGACACTAAGAAGTATGTTTTGGGGAGGTATGACGGGTAGAAGAAATAGCAGAAGTAGTAGCGGTGGTAAAGGAGGGTCAAATCCTATACTTATGGTGGTAGGAATTATTTTGATAATACTAGCGCCGATATTTGCTAGGATACTACAGTTTGCAATGTCTAGAAATAGAGAATACTTGGCGGATGCTACAGCAGCTGGAATAATCGGGTATCCTATGGGGTTAGCATCTGCTTTAGAAAAACTTCATCAGAGAAACACACCTAAGATAGCAAAAGACAATCAGTTTGATAATAATGCAATCACGGCGCTATGCATTGTTAATCCGCTTAGTGCAGGAGCAGTTGCAAATATTTTTAGTACGCATCCACCTTTAGATCAGCGGATGGAAAGACTAAAGAAAATGTAGGCTTGTGAATATATGAGGAGGATTTACTTATGAAAAAAATTGTTTTTTCTATTACAATGTTAGTGTTTTTACTTTCGGTAGCTAAGGGGTTTGCCGATTCACCTATTAATACGGCCGATGTATATAGAGCTTATGTTGATTTAAAAATGGTTCAGGTTGCTGAAGAGGAAGGAAATCTTAATCAAGATATTCTCGACTTTTTAGAAGATGAAAAAAATCCTATTGATGAAAAGATGGCAGTAATAAATGCGATCTTTTCATCTGGGGAAGCTTTTAGTATAGATGAGAGCTTGGCACAAAAATATGTAACTTATGTTTATGATGAAAGTTTGCAAGAATTAGATGAAAAAGAGTTATCAGACTATGAGTGGTTTATTGTGGCATATTTGGATGCTATGCAAAATTATGATGCTCCAAGTACTTCAGATGCTTTTATGAAGAAGGCACTGTCATTTAACGAGGATAGTTTAGTTGTTAACCTAATTTATATACTTTACAAAACGCATTATAAAATAATGATTGGAGAACATTCAGGGGATGATATATATAGTTATTGGAGTGAAAGTATAAAGTATATAAGTAATGGTGTGGAAGATTTAGATATAGAATTTGATATAAGAGCAGAGGCTTTAGAATACTATTTTAAGTATATGATAATGCCAGAGAATACTATTTTTAATTTGGAGCTAGAACCTACATTCGTTATGTTAGAAAGCGGGCAGTCATTTAAAATTAAGGTATATGGTGGTGTAACTCCTTTTGATGTTGAAGTTTTGTCTGGAGATGCAGAAGTTTCGTTTGATGGAGTCAATTTAATTGTAGAGGGGAATTCTAAGGGGCAAACAAATTATGTAATTAGGGATAAAAATGGCGTTTCGGTAAAGGGAAGTGTTTATGTTAAAGGTACTAGGGAAGAGCTATACGAAGAAACACTCGTTGAGTTTTTTCTTGATAAAGATACTTTTTGGATAAATGGGAAGGTAATGGATATTGATGCAGGAAGCCCTGTGAAACCAGTATTAAACGAGGATGGAAGGACACTTATTCCTATAAGGGCATTTATTGAGTCTGTTGGTGGGATTGTTGGATGGAATGCAGAAAATAGAGAGGTTATAATAAGTTTAAATGGAAATGTTTTGAATTTGAACTTAGATGAGAGTATATCCTACTTTAATGCAGAAGCATTTGATATGGATACACAGCCAACGATTATAAACAACAGAACAATGGTGCCGCTTAGATTTGTAAGTGAAAAGCTAGGGTTTGATGTTAATTGGGTGGCTTCTGAGAGAAAAATCAATATTGAAGCTTTATCAAGAATTCAAAACCTGGAGTATTTGCAGTTAAATGGAAATCATATTAATTATGGCTATGTTGTTTCCGATGATGATTATTTGTTTTATTTAGATAAAAGCGAAGAAGATTATAATTTAGTAAGAGAAAACAGGGATAACGGTGATGTAGATGTTATTTTTGAGGGTGAAGTGAATTACTTAAACCTACATCAGGAACATCTTTATTTTAGGGATGAAAGTTCAAGATTACTTAGGATTAACAAGGATGGAAGTAATCTTCAATTAGCTATAGATACTCCAGTAAATGAATATTTTATAGTGGAAGATAAATTGTTTTTTACGGCTGGTGTAATAGATGAAGGTTTAATTGAAGATTCAAGTAGCTCTGATTTTAATACCCTACTTTATAGTGTCGACTTAGGAAATAATGATGCGACCCCAGAGCTTTTATATGCAAGAGATGTCTGGGATTTAAACACCGATGGTTCTTATTTATATTTTAGACATTTAATGCAATCACAGTCTGATGATGGAATATACAGGATGAAGTTTGATGGAAATGATTTAACAAAGGTTATGGATGATTTTGTATATATGTATGTTCTTAGGGACGATGAGGTTTTTTATTTGGATTCTGACTGGGGCTTGAAAAAATTTAATCTTTCAAATGGAAAACAAGAGCAGATAATTGATGGTAATGTTTATTCTTTTAATATTTCTAAAAATCATATTGCGTATTTGTCATTAGATGACAATTCAATATATGTATCTGATTTATATGGAAGAGATAAAAGGAAGATTAGAGGTATCCCTGAGAGGACTATTGTTGATTTGAACTTCTTAGACGATTAATTGTTTGTATATTTTGACTTTTCAGAATCACATACGAAAGCTAGAATGGATAATTTTGTTTTCGATTTAAAGGAGCTTTATACTATAAGACCTGAGAGTGAAAAGTTTTATATTACTGATGATATTGTAAGGCAAATGTTAAAAGAGCAGTTAGATGAACCAAAAGCTGGGGAAAGAGTTGCTTTAATTGAGACAACTTTT
>CAZTHU010000052.1:0-9246 GCA_964613575.1 uncultured Eubacteriales bacterium
CTGTTTCAAATCTTAGGCTATTCAACCGACTTGTAGTCTTAATTTCACCTACAAGACACTACTCTTTAGGGTAGCTGGTTAGTTGACATTTATAAGTGTACTTTACACAGATTGCTTATCCGCCTGTGGAGACGGGATTCTTGGCGATTGTAGGAATCGGATAAATTAGATTTAGCGATATATTGCTCTAGTTTCGATCCCATTAAACTGCAAGGAAAATATATCACAATGAAATCAATTTATCAAGAAATTATTGATTTTAGATCATGGCAATTGTACTTAGTGTTACTGTTGACACGGGTGATTTATGACTAGGAATAAGAAAAACAACATCACGTTAAATCTTAATAGTGGAAGAGCAATAGCAGCCGTAGCTGAATTTTTGAGGTTACTTATGAACTAGGTTGGATTTTGACATTAATTTACGTTTATGAACTGTAAAATTTTCAGTATAATCATACTAATAAAAGGGTTTTCTTAAGTAAATATAGAATAGTATATATGAGGGTAAATTATGAAAATTTGATGTAGAATTTTTTAATAAGCTATATTTCTGGATAACAATAATCACAACAATAATAATAACAACAATAATAATAACAACAATAATAATAACAATAACAATCTAGCAATGTTTTTTGCAGAGGTTACTTGTTTGTGCTCTGATGAATAAATTCAATTAGAGCAAATAAAAAAGAGGAGGCTTTTATGATGAACTGTAAAAAAATAGTATTCTTGCATGTAATAGTATGTATGATGGTTTTAGGTGGAATGGTTGTAAATGCAGATAGTGAAATTTCTGTAAGAATGAATGGTAGGGACCTAATATTTGACCAAAGTCCTGTAATAGAGGATGGGAGAACGCTAATTCCTCTAAGGGGGGTTTTTGAGCAGTTAGGTGCCAAAGTTGAGTGGGATCCAAATACAAGGAGCGTTGTTGCAAGTACTCAAGATGTCACGGTAATTCTTGAGTTAGATAATCCAAGTGCTAAGGTAAATGGCCAGGAAGTTGTTTTGGATGTTGCTCCTAAGATTCTAAATGGTAGAACTGTTGTTCCTTTAAGATTTGTAGGAGAAACCTTTGGAGATAAAGTTTTATGGGTTAAAGAGACAAATCAAGTTATTGTTGGAGAAAATGAAAAAGGGAGTATGTTTTTTGAAGGGTATAGAAAAAAGGTTGATGAAATTAGTTCTCAATTAGTAGAAAAAGATTCTCTAATACGTGAATTACATAATAAGAAAGAACAAGAATCATATACTGGTAATTTAAGCGTATCTCCCTCCGTGTCTGTAGATGGTGAAGAGTTATTTGAACAAGGTTGGGTAGATGTTATTAACGAACTAGTTGCGTATATTGAAATGAATGCAGATAAAAGTAGTAGTAAAGAATCTTATGATATAGACCTGAAACATGGTGGAGAGAGCTTATTAAGTGCTTTATTTATGAAAAATGAGGATACATATATTTTTGGTGTTCCAAATATTTATGAAAAGTTTTTTTCTATAGAGGGGAGTGATTTAGAAGAAGAACTAAGGTATTTTAGAACGGTAGATCAATTTAATGTATATCAGCATTCTATTGTTAATGTTATTGAAAATGCACTTATGGAAGATGTTTTTGAACTTGAAGGAGAGGATTTAATAGAGATAAAAGATAAATATCAAAACTATATTGCTAACTATTTCTCCAAGGAAAATTTTAGTATAAACAACGACAAGAGTAAGTGGGTAAGTGGGGAGGAAGTGAAATCGAAAAAAATTGAATTGAAAATTTCGCCCGAAGATTTTGAGGAATTTATAAAAGATCTAGGTGAAATGCTTAGAAATGATAGAATACTTAATAAGGTTATTACTAAAAGAGCAGCTAATGTAATCAACTCAATGGAGAAGGATGGATTGTTACATAGGATACTATTTGGGAATGAGGGGTTGAGTGATTTAGTCATTAATGGGTATGTATCCACTGCTATTGATGAATTAGTAGAAGAGTTGCTTTACATAGATTTTTATGAAGATTTTGTTTTAAATATTTACTTAGACGAAGATGGAAATATTATAAAGAAACGTGGAAGTTTTGGAATTATAAATTCATATGAAATGATAGACCGGAATGAGGTCCAGGCAAAAATTTTAGAATTTAAAAAGTCCCAAGATGATGAAATAGACTATGAAGAGCTTAGGAGAATAGAATATCCTAAAAAGCAATATGAGGACATTTATAGTATAGATTTTTTGCAAAGTAAGATTAAAACACCTGGTGGAAGATTCGAAAGCAAGTTTAATATTGATGTGGCGGTTGATGAAGAACTTTTCAAACTAGGATATAGGAGGTTTGGGGAGGTGAATGACCATAGTGGAGAGCAAAGTGATTACAAAATAGAAGGTTATTTAGAGAGCTTTTCAGATGATGTGCTAGATTTTCGAGCACTTTTAGAAATGGATACGCGGGCATTACATATAGAGGATAACAACATTAAAGTTTACGAAATCTTAGGTGGTGAATTTACTTTGCTTGAGTATTTCCCATGGATGGATGAATATGAAGAATTGTTAAACATTAACCTTCCATATATTCGTTACAAACAGTGGAGTGATTCTTTAAGTGTTGGATTTGATTTAGCGTTTGACCATAATGGAACTTATTATGAAATAATAGATAATTATGTTAAAAATATTGCTGTTAGAGGGAATGTTGGGTATGTACTTGAAAAAGACGAAAGAAGCAAGTTATACGATGAAAATTTAAATATTTCTTTTGGTTATAGTGATTCAGATGTTGGATTTGATATAGGCTTAAATGTAGAGGGGTTATATGATTTTAATAATGCTCCGCAATTTAGGAATATTTCCCCTGACAGTATCTATAATATATTGGAAATGACACGGGATGAGGAACTTAAGTTGGAGCGGGAAATAGAAGAGGCTATAGAAAAATACTTAGAAGAATTAGTAGACACAGAACTAGGGGTTCTTTACTTAGAGCATCTGGTCTACTTCTAAAAAAGATGCAGACCAGATGCAAGCAAAAAATAATGAGAGAGCTATTTAGATTCTTTTCGCTGAAACAGGAGTTCCTGATATTGTAGGTGATAAATATCGATTTAAGCGAGAGCCAAGTGAAGATGCACTTAGTGTGATAGAGGGCGAAGGACATACGGACGGTGTTATGCCTTTGATAAAAGGTATTCAAACGATATAGAGCAACTTGTAGATGGATGGCATATGGACCGTATCTGCACGATCCCACTCCAGAGTGGCTAAAACTGTATTTATTTTGCACGGTTAAGAGAATGTTTCCTGCATTCCTTAACCTAAAATGCGAATCCTTGCGAATTTTACCGTAATATTATTTGAAACATGCAGCTACGGCTGTTGTTGATTTTCTACTATTAAAATTTAACGTGATGTCGTTTTTCTTACTCTTAGTCATCAATCTTCAGTGAACAGTAACGTAAGGAGTAAGGAGTAAGGAGTAAGAGTTTCTTTAGAAAAGTTTCTTGTGTTGTTTTATGATTGTTGTTATACTTACATGAGATGAAAATGAAATAGGTCAAGTATGTTGATTTTTATGTAAAAAGAGAGAAAAACATTGGGATATTTGAATAGCGACAGTTCACGGATAGCGAACTATAGAAAAGGATGGATTAATATGTGGATGTCGCGTTATTCCGTTAATTATTAAAAACAAAGGAGGTATGAAATAAAATAACTTGTAAAAAAAAGGTTTTATTAATCAAAGATAGAAGTATATTGATAGGGATAATTAGGGAATGCTTATTTATTAAATTTTTGGAATTGGTAATTACTTGCAAATCAAAAATAGATAAGAGAAAGGTGGTGAATTGAAAAAGATGAAAACTAGACCAAGAGATCATGATGAATATTACGACAGAAGAGAGAAGAATGCTGATGAGAAATTTTGCGAAACTTGTGGGTTCATAGTTAAAATTAATTCCAATATGTGCCCTAATTGTAAAACAGCATTAAGGTTTTTAAACATACAAAAAGATAAAGCGACGGCATTGATTCTTGCAATATTTTGCTCTTTCTTTACTTGGGCTTATATTTACGATAAAAATGTTGTTAAGTTTTGGGTAGGAGCTACCGTGTCATCGATAAGCTTTATCATAACCACTTATTTATTTTTCTTAAGGATAGACTTTTGGATAGTAGGCTTAATACCGATGTTAGCAGTTTGGCTATTTGCAGTCATTGATATATCTGTTAAAACAACAAAATATTTTGAAAATGAGGAGTGAAAGTAAAATGGATGACTTTAAAACTAATAACAAAGACTCTGATGAATATTATGACAGAAGAAGTAAGAATGTGGATGAAAAATTTTGTGACAGCTGTGGAGCCATCATTAAAAAAGAATCTGAGTTATGCGTCAAATGTGGCGTGAGACAAGATATGACTCGAGGTGGTCAAACAATGTCACAATTAGAGCGGCAAAATCAAAGCAGCTCAGGAATGGGAATTGCTTCAATGGTTATAGGTATAGTTTCGGTTGTTGTTGCATTTATACCATTTTGTGGAATTATTGCTATTGTTCCAGCTATCGTAGGTTTGGTATTAGGAATTATTAGCTTTCTGAAATGCAAAAGAGAAGGTTCTTTAAAAGGTCATTCTATAGCTGGGATTGTTCTTAACGGAGTAGCCCTTCTGCCTGTAACGTATTTTATAATAGTATGGATATTTTTAATTACCGGCATTAACGCAGGAATATAAATAGTAAGCCTTAGATTTAAGTGATATTAAGGATGGTAGGAATCGGATAAAAGCTAAAATTATTAAAATCACGACTGAATTCATGAGAATTTTTATGTAGAAATTTAAACCGATAGAGGGTGTATTTTATATTATTGCGATATTATAAAATAATTAACAGCGTATTGCTGTTTGCAACAATTTATCTCTTTTTCTTACCTGAAATTATGTTATTTATATCTTTGTTACCTTCTGAAATAACAGAATGCAGGTACTTGGCAAGAACTGGCAATCCTTGCCCGTTTTGTGGTGTTACGAGAGATATAAACAATATAAAAAAAAACGAGTCAGTTGTAAACAACATAAGTGTGTATATTTATATTTTTTGTTTGTTCGAATTTTCACTAAGACTAGTTTTAATTCTTAAAAAAAAGCTTGTTTCTAGAAAGTTTTTTCTTATAGACGCAATTATTCACTTATGCATATTTTTGTTTTTCCTATATCTAACAGTAGAAAGATTTTTAGCCGTATCTGTGTGACGCACAAATTTAGATTCTTGTCTCTTAAAAAAATACATCTAGATAAAAACTAATCAATAAAACACTAATGAATTACAAAATATTGGTGTTTTTATTGGTTGGTTTTATTTAGGAAATACGTAATCACAAAAACAATTTTAAGGTGTGCACTGCAAAAATTAAGTTTTCAGAAAAAGTGGTGGATTTATTCTCAAGAATGTAGTAAAATTTTTTACAAGTTAAACTTTTCAAAGGATTCAATAACCCACTACCCTAAAGGGATAGTGGGTTCGTGCTAAGTCTTTATGAATATTTTGAATTTTTAAGCCAAAATTAAAGTTTTTGGTGATGCAATACCTATCTGGAAAAGTGGAGAATTTAAAAGATGGTGGTAAGGCTTGATATATTCATTATAACCAAGGTCGCAGATATTTTGATAAAGCAAACAAAATTGGTGTGTCTAAATAAGGTTGAATAAAGGGGGTAAATTATGGCAGAAATTAAATTTGAAATCAAAGAAACAATAGGGTTATTGTCAGAATCACCAAAGGGGTGGACTAAAGAATTGAATTTGATAAGTTGGAATGACAGGGAGCCTAAATATGATTTAAGAGATTGGGCACCAGAGCATCAAAAAATGGGCAAGGGCGTTACACTTACTAAAGAGGAACTTAAAAAGTTGAGAGAAGTTTTAAATGGGATGGAGTTATAGAAAGAAGATATAAATATTGAAATTTGCATGGGAATAGATTTCTTTTTCAAGTATTATCAAATAGGAAGAACCAAAACCGTGTGTGGCATAGAAACAAAGAATAGTCTTGAAGCATTACAGATAGTTTTTGAACATGAACTATGTCATGCAATGGAGATGATTAATTATGGAAACTCAAGTTGTAAAGCTAAGAGATTTAAAGATTTTGCATATAAAGTATTTGGACATACTGAAAGCCATCATAAAATGCCAACTAATAGAGAAATAGTTAAAACTAAATATGGAATAGGTATTGGAGATAAAGTTATTTTTACTTTTGAAAATAATAATTTAAATGGATTTATTTCAAATATAAATAAAAGAGCAACGGTTATGGTTAAAAATAATGAAGGTGATTTTGTTGATGATAAAGGAAATCGATATAAGAAATATTATGTTCCGCCAGAAGCTCTTGAAAGGGTTGAGTAAAAGTTGGACGTTTAGCTTTTGAATCTTCAAATGCTAAAATTTATTGAATAAGTTATTGATTTTAGCGTTAAAATGTGATTTAGTAATGGAGTAGAATGAGGTTAAATTTTAGAACATATACAATCATATGGAAAAGGAGTGTTAATTATGGCATTAGTAACATCTAAAGAAATGTTTAAGAAAGCTTATGAGCAAGGGTATGCAATTGGTGCTTTTAATGTAAACAATATGGAGATAATCCAGGGTATAACAGAGGCAGCAAAAGAGGAAAGCTCTCCGCTTATTTTGCAAGTATCTTCTGGTGCAAGAAAATATGCAAATCATACATATTTGATGAAGTTAATAGAGGCAGCTGTTGCAGAGACTGGGCTTCCTATCTGCGTGCATTTAGATCATGGAGATAGTTTTGAGCTTTGTAAATCTTGTATAGATGGTGGGTTTACATCTGTAATGTTTGACGGTTCTCATTATCCGTTAGAAGAAAATATTAGGTTGACAAAGCAAGTTGTTGAATATGCTCACGATAAAGGTGTTGTGGTTGAGGCTGAGCTTGGAAGATTAGCAGGAATTGAGGATGATGTTAATGTTTCTGAAAAGGATGCAGCATTTACAGATCCGGAACAAGCATTGGAATTCGTGCAAAAAACAGGTGTTGATTCTTTAGCTATTGCAATTGGAACAAGCCATGGTGCATATAAGTTTAAAGGAGATGCTAAATTAAGATTTGATATACTTGAGCAAATTCAAACTAATCTACCAGGGTTTCCAATAGTATTACATGGTGCGTCTTCAGTTGTTCCTGAGTATGTTGAGATGATTAATCAAAATGGTGGGCAAATGCCAGGTGCAAAAGGAGTACCAGAAGAAATGTTAAGGAAGGCTGCTCAAATGTCTGTATGTAAGATTAATATTGATTCAGACTTAAGGCTTGCATTCACTGGAACTTTAAGAAAACATTTTGCGGATAATCCTTCGCATTTTGATCCTAGGCAGTATTTGTCACCAGCTAGAACGGCTATTAAGGAAATGGTAAAACATAAGCTTAAAAATGTTTTAGGTTGTGATGGTAAGGCGTAAAGTTGAAAAATTGTAAAGTGGGAAAAATGGAAGGTTGGAATGTTTCAACTTTCCATTTTTTTGATTAAGCTTCTAAATTTTTTAATATTTTTAATAAATTAGTTATATCAATTGGCTTAGAAAGAAATTCATTCATACCAATATTATAGCATTTTTCCATATCTTCTTTCATAGCATTAGCAGTTAAGGCAACTATTTGAACATTGTGGCCAGATTCTCTTATTTTTTGTGTGGGTTCGTATCCATTCATAATTGGCATTTGACAGTCCATAAATATTACGTCATAATCTTTATTCTGGATTTTCTCTAAGCAATCCTTTCCGTGTATAGCAATATCGCAGTTATATCCATTTTTTTCTAAAAGTTTTGAGAAAAATTTGGCGTTAAGACTATTGTCTTCTACTAAAAGTATGCTTAGGAGCTTTCCCTCTCTCTTTTATGGGATATAATTAATCCTAGTTGTCTCCTATATAAATCAATAATTACGTTTTCTTTAAATGTAACATTTTTCTCCATATAAAGAGTCAAATCCCCAATTATTTGATCATCTTTAGTTATTTTTATAATAATAGTTTCACCAAGATTAAATATCTTTTCTATAGTTAAGATAATTGTACGTGCGATAGTGTTTCCAGTTAGTTCTTTAAGGGATTTAAAGCGTGTGATATCTTGTTTGCGTATCTTTATATCTCTCTTAGGGTCGGGACTCCATAATTACCCTTTAATTGAAAACCTAAGATATTATATGCCTTTGAGATTATATTATTATCGCCTGAAATTGATAAAGTTCGAAAATGTTTGCCATCATTTTCGTATATGTTAATAGCTACAAACTTTGCTTCACAGACGTCAAAAAAATGTCTGTTATTTTTTGAAAGTCCAATTGAGCGTCATAAGAACTTAAAAATTCTTCAGATATTTTTATTAAATCCTTTTTCCTTTGAGCGTTTCTGCCGCTAGACCAGTTAAGTTTTCAAATGCTTTATTGACCTCGATGAATTCATAATCGATAGCTTCTTGTGCTTCATTATATATAATCTTTTGATAGGCATAGCCAATAGGGGAGTTTTCAATTATGTTCTTGTAAAAAACATCCATTTAATCAGCTCCATTTTTGTAAGCGTTGTAAAAGCGTTCTAACATATTTGTCGGCATTTTGAATAATTTATTGAGGTTAAATTCTTAGGTTATGATTATCAGTACTTAGAAGCTAGCTTATTGCAACAAAAAAAGGAGCCAAAGCTCCTTTTTTATATTTTTTATTCTAAACACTCGCCACTAGAGTGTTTTCATATTTAAAGTTTCGGATTATTAAGAAATGTTCGCGTTTGATTATATCTAGAAGCTCTTCAATTTGTGGTACTGATTCTTCAGAATATATACCATACTCAAAGAAATTATTTTGTTCTCTTTTCCATTTGACATTTCCGTTGATATATACGTAGGTTCCATCTAATGTTGCTTCAAGTTCAAATGGTTCGTCAATGTTAACTTCTAGTTTTGTTTTAACGCTAATTCCTCCAGAGCTAATGTTGTTTATAAATATGGTTTCTTTTCCTGGTGAGTTTAATGCAACACCGTAAAGGGAAGTAGGATACCTTTCGGCTTTTCTTCGATTATTGAATTCTTCATGATTTTCCAGTATGATATTAAAGCAACTGTTGATGTAATCAATACTAATTATGGAGCATTGGCATACAAAGTACTTAGAGTCGTTTTCATAGAATAAAACAACAGGGTCCTCTTCAAAGAAACTAAATA
>CAZTHU010000052.1:9256-9638 GCA_964613575.1 uncultured Eubacteriales bacterium
AAAGGATTTTTCTGGTTTGATGGTAAGAATTCCACCAGCAGAGTCAGTAATCTCAGCCTTGTTACAATATTTACCCGCGAAATGTTTTACTCTTACGTTTTTTCCAGACTTAAAGTCCATAAGACACCTCCTGAAATTTAAATATAGATTTTACTACGAATTAAGCATAGACTAAAAAGATTGTAACGAATAGGTGCGATGATTTTTCTTGAAAATTGTTTTGTAATGAATGTTTCATTAGGAATTAACATTTTGCCGTATTTAGTTTTTAAGCATTTTTGAAAAACAAAAGAAATGAACATAACCTTTGATCATAAATTCATTATATCACATTATGTATATTGATGCAATAGCAAAAAACAAAAATTTAAATTTAAAATTT
>CAZTHU010000053.1:0-9589 GCA_964613575.1 uncultured Eubacteriales bacterium
TGTTCTATACCACCTACATACATATCAACTGGCAACCATTTTTTTATCGCCTCATCATCCACTACAGCCTCTTTATAATCATGGCAAGGATATCTTAAAAAATACCAACTAGATCCTGCCCACTGTGGCATAGTGTCCGTTTCTCTTTTAGCCTCGCCTCCACAAGTAGGACAATTTGTATTAACCCATTCTGGCATTTTAGCCAATGGTGACTGACCATCCTCTGATGGCTGATAACTCTCAACATTTGGCAATTTTACAGGTAAATCCTTTTCTGGGACACCAACAGTTCCACAGCTTTTACAATGAATTATTGGTATTGGCTCTCCCCAATAACGTTGCCTTGCAAAAATCCAATCCCTTAACTTATAGCTTATTTGAGCCTTTCCTATATTCCTTTTTTCAAGCTATTCAATCATATTTTTATTGACCTCTTGTACAATTAGCACATCTAAAAAGTCTGAATTAACATATTTACCATCGACAGCATGCGCCTATAAAAGATTACCCTCTTTATCTCTTGTTGCATTTTCGGAATAAATCACCTCAATAATAGGTATATCGAATTTTTGAGCAAATCCAAAGTCCCTTTCATCATGCGCTGGAACCGCCATTATAGCACCCGTTCCATAATCTATCAAAACATAATCGGAAATCCATATTGGAACCTTCTCATTATTTACTGGATTTATCGCATAAGCACCTGTAAATACACCTGTTTTTTCTTTATCCAATCTTTGTCTTTCAATACTAGAAGTACTTTGTGCCTTTTTTATATAGGCGTCTACTTCTTGTTTTTTATCTGGCGTAACAATTTCTGATATCAATTCATGTTCGGGTGCAAAAACCATGAAGGTTGCTCCAAAAAGAGTATCTGGTCTAGTTGTGAAAACTTCTATTTCTTCAGTTTCTTTATTTCTTTTAATAACATTAAACTTTACTGATGCACCTTTAGATTTACCAATCCAATTTCTTTGCATCTCCTTTACTTTCTCTGGCCAATCTAAGTCGTCCAAATCATTTAGGAGTCTTTCTGCATACTCCGTTATTTTTAACATCCATTGCTTTATATTCTTTTTCTCAATATTGTCCCATCCACAACGCTCACACTTTCCACCTTCCACCTCTTCGTTGGCAAGGACTACTCTACATTTGCTACACCAGTTTACAGGTTGCTGTTTTTGATAAGCTAATCCTTTGTTAAACATTTGTAAAAATATCCATTGTGTCCACTTGTAATAATCAGGATCCGTAGTATCTATCTGCTTTGACCAGTCGTATATACAACCTATTTCCTTTAATTGTCGTCTCATATTTTCTATATTTTTGTTAGTACTAATCCTTGGATGAATGCCCTTTTTTATTGCATCATTCTCAGCTGGTAATCCAAAGTTGTCCCATCCCATCGGGTGTAATACATTAAATCCCTGCAGCATTTTATATCTTGCCCACACATCACTTAGCACATATCCACGCCAATGCCCAACATGTAAACCAGACCCTGATGGATAAGGAAACATATCCAGACAATAATATTTAGGTTTATTCTTATTATCCTCATTATCTATATTATATTGTTGATTTTTTTCCCATTCGTCTCTCCAATAAGATTCAAACTTCTTAGGTTTATAACTATATTCCGTATGATTTTGCATACCCTTCACCCTTTCAGCTAATTTAAATTTTAACAAAACCTTCCTAAATAATAATACGAAATGGCTATAAAATCAAGTGGTATATTTTTTACTTTAGTTAAGGATAAAGAAGGTTAACGCAACTTTAGTGTAGAATAAATAAGTTAGAGACAAAAAAGATGGGGTGAAAAAGATGTCAATTTTAGAATTATTAGGCTATTTAGGAAGCATTTTAATAGTAGGTTCAGCTCTTATGAAATCCATTGCTAACTTAAGATGGATGAATCTTGCTGGTTCGATTATCGTTTTTATATATTCTATTATTATACAAGCATACCCAGTGGCACTTTCAAATTTGGTAATAGGTGGTATACATTTTTATCAATTAATAAAAATATATAATGACAAAGTAAACTTTGAGGTTCTAAACATATCTTCAGATGATGTGTATGTAAAAAATTTTTTGCAGTTCCAAAAAAATGAAATCTTGAAATATTTTCCAGAATTTGATTTTAACCTATCCAATGATCTGTTGAAATTTTGTATTTTAAGAGATACAAACATTTCTGGAGTTTTCATAGGCAATAGAATTGACAATGAGAGTATTTTTATAAGCTTAGACTTTGTAGCTCCCCAATATAGAGACTTTAAGGTAGGGAAATATATATACATAAACAACACAAATATATTGAAAAATATGGGAGTAAAAACAATTCAAACATTTTCATACAACAAGAAACATGAAAAATATTTAAAAAAAATGGGGTTTGCTAGAGAAATATTACAAAACAATAAACAAAAAGTCTATACTAAAACTTTGTAATCAAGCTCGCATTTTTTCATTTTTATTTTCAAAGTTAACCGTTATCAATTAAAAAAATAAGGCTTACCGCATATTCGCCTTATTTTTTTATATTTAAAAATTTTTTCATTGCAAACATGGTATCGTTTCATGTATTATTGACTTCGAACTATAATTTATTTTACAAGGGGGCTAAAGACGTGAATTCTGGTCAATTTATTTTAACAATCAACCCAGGGTCTACATCCACTAAAATAGGTGTATATGATGCTAAAAAATTGGTGTTTAGCGATACAGTCTCTCATGATGTATCTAAACTCTCCGAATTTTCTAAAATAAGTGAGCAGTATGATTTTAGAAAAAACGAGGTACTTAATTACCTTCAAGAAAATGACGTGGACTTAAAAAGTTTAAGCATAATAATGGGACGTGGTGGTCTTTTAAGACCTTTAGCAAGCGGTGTTTATGAAGTAAATGAAAAAATGGTAGAAGACTTAACCACTTCAGCCTTTGAGGAACATGCATGCAACCTTGGTGCTTTAATAGCAAAAGAAATTGCCCAAGTTGTTGGCTGCAAAGCTTATATAGCAGACCCTGTGGTAGTTGACGAATTAGATGATATTTCAAGAATTACAGGTCTTCCAGAGGTTCAAAAAACTAGTAAATTTCATGCTTTGAATCAAAAGGCAGTTGCAAGAAGAGCCTCTAAGGACTTAAACCGCATATATGAAGATTCAAATTATGTTATAGCTCATTTAGGTGGAGGCATTTCTATTGGTGCTCATCAAAAAGGTAGAGTTATAGACTTAAATGATGCACTTTATGGTGATGGACCTTTTTCTCCTGAAAGAGCTGGTAAACTTTCAACAGGTTCAGTAATCCAGATGTGTTTTGCTAAAGATGCAGATGAAGCAAGTATAAAAAGGCGTCTTGTAGGTAATGGAGGTCTTGTTGCTCATTGTGGAACAAATGACGCAAGGCAAATAGAAGAAAGTATAAGTAACGGAGACGAAAAAACAAAGCTTGTTTATAAGGCTATGGCATATCAAATATCTAAAGAAATCGGTGCTCTTAGCACTGTTTTAAAAGGTAAAGTTGATGCTATTTTAATAACTGGTGGTATTGCAAGATCCGAAATGTTAATATCTTGGATAAAAGAGTACACTTCCTTTTTAGCACCTGTTCACATATACCCAGGAGAGGATGAACTACAAGCCCTTGCTGAAGCTGGATTAGGTGTATTGACCAAGGAACGAAAAGTTTTAGAATATTAGGGGGGATTTTTTTATGAAATTAATGTTAGGAAATGAAGCTATCGCAAGAGGTGCCTATGAAGCAGGTGTTAAATTAGCCTCCGCATATCCTGGCACACCAAGTACTGAAATACTTGAGTATATCTCTAAATATGACGATATTTATAGCGAATGGGCACCAAATGAAAAGGTGTCTTTAGAGGTTGCACTAGGTGCAGCAATAGCTGGTACACGTTCAATTTGCGCAATGAAGCATGTAGGCTTAAATGTGGCAGCCGATCCGTTATTTACATCTTCATATACTGGGATAAACGCAGGTTTTGTAATAGTAGTAGCCGATGATAACGGCATGCATAGTTCTCAAGATGAACAAGATACCCGTTATTACGGAATATTTGCAAAACTTCCAGTTTTAGAGCCATCAGACGGGCAAGAATGTAAAGATTTTATCAAGCAGGCTTTCGAAATAAGCGAACAATTTGATACACCTGTGATAGTTAAATTAACTACTAGAACATCACACTCACGTTCATTAGTATCTCAAGAAGACAGAGAAGAACTTGATTTAAAGCAGTATGTTAAAAATCAGGAAAAATTCATTGTAGCACCATCCCATGCAAGAGTTTTAAGACATGTAGTTGAACAAAGAATGGCTAAGTTATCAAACTATTCTAACGAAACTAGCCTAAATAAAATCGAATGGGCTGATAATGAAATCGGAATAATAACAAACGGTATATCTTATCAATATGTAAAAGAGGTATTCCCAGAAAATTCAATTTTAAAAATTGGTATGGTTCATCCGCTACCACTTAATATGATAAAGACATTTGCCCATTCTGTTGAAAAATTATATATCGTTGAAGAAAACGAACCGCTTATAGAAAACGCACTAAAAACATTAGGGATAAAGGCTATTGGGAAAGACCTTTTACCTTATGCTGGTGAGATCACAACTAATATCTTGAAAGAAAAATTAAAGGGTGAGAAGACGGATGATTCTTTAGACCAAAACCAAGAACTTCCAAACAGGCCACCTATTCTTTGTGCAGGATGTCCGCATCGCGGTCTTCATTTAGCACTTAAAAACCTTGACATAGTTATAACTGGTGATATTGGTTGCTACACACTTGGTGCATTTAAACCAACCGAAACTATGGATACATGTCTTTGTATGGGCGCAAGTGTAAGCATGAGTCACGGGTTTTCTAAGGCTTGGGAAAAATCAAATCTTACTACTAAAGCAGTAGGAATTATTGGAGACTCAACCTTTTTACATACAGGAATACAAGGACTTATAGATATTGTTTATAACAAGGGAACATCAACAATAATTATCGCTGACAATAGTATAACAGCAATGACGGGTCATCAGCATAATCCTTCAACGGGTTACACTATAAAAAATGAATCTACAAATCAAATAGACCTCGAAATGCTTGTCCGCTCAGTAGGTGTAAAAAGAATCCATACAGTAGATCCATTAGATGTAAATGAATTCAAGACCCTTATTAAAAATGAAATTGCTGTAGACGAACCATCTGTAATAATTGCTAAAAGACCATGTGCCTTATTACTAAAAAATCAAAAACTACCTACGTATTCTATTGAACAAGAAAACTGTAAAAAATGTAAACGTTGCTTATCTACTGGGTGTCCTGCAATAGAAAATTTTGATAACAAAGTCACAGTCAATACAGCTTCATGTCTAGGTTGTGGGCTTTGCCAAAAATATTGTAACTTTAATGCACTTGTAAAGGAGGAAGATGAGTTATGAAAAAGAATATCTTAATCGTTGGTGTTGGTGGTCAAGGAACCATCCTAGCTAGTAAACTCTTAGGACAGGTTGCACAAAATTTAAATCTAGACGTTAAATTATCAGAAGTTCATGGAATGGCTCAGCGTGGAGGTAGCGTTGTAACCCATGTAAAGATTGATAATAAAGTATACTCTCCCTTAATCGACAAAGGTGAGGCTGATGTTGTAATTGCCTTTGAAAAGCTTGAAGCTCTACGATGGGCACAATATCTTTCTGAAAACGGAACGCTAATATATAATAACACTAGATTAAACCCAGTTTCTGTAACATTTGGGGAAATGAAATACCCTGAGAATGTAAAAGAGAAATTGTCCTACATATGCCAAAACCTTTTTGAGGTTGATGCATCAGAGATGGCAAAAAAATCGGGAAATGCAAAAGCACTAAACACTGTTATGATAGGACTTTTAGCACAAAGCTTAGATATCTCTAAGGACATTTTCATAAATGCTATAAAAGAAACAGTTCCTGAAAGATTTTTAGAGGTAAACCTAAAAGCATTTGATGAAGGATATAATTATAAGAACTAGAATTAAAAAAAGGGGTGCCGATGCACCTCTTTTTTTATAATAACTTAGCAGAAAACCACTATCCCTTTAGGGAAGCTGGTTAATTGACTCGTTTTATTTAAAATATCTAACAGCCGAACTAAACAGATCTTGATTCTTATTGCCTGGTACATTCTTGCAAACATTCCTTCCCATTCTTTCAGAGTGACCCATCTTTCCAAATATTTTTCCACATTTACTTGTAATTCCTTCTATAGCCAAATATGAGCCGTTAGGGTTAAATGTTGATTCATTTGTGGGAATTCCTTCAAAATCTACATATTGTGTTGCTATTTGACCATTTTTAATAAGCTCATCTAACAAATCGTTATCTGCAACAAATCTCCCTTCTCCATGTGATACAGGTATTGTATGGATATCACCCACGCTAAAATTAGAAAGCCAAGGTGAAAGGTCGGAAATAATTTTTGTTCTAACCATTCGTGATACATGTCTTCCTAAATTATTAAATGTTAGCACTGGAAAGTTTTCGTTTTTTTCTAGAATCTCACCAAAGGGTAGAAGTCCAAGCCTTACCAATGCTTGAAAGCCATTGCAAATTCCCAAAATTAACCCATCTCTTGATTTTATAAGCTCCATCACTTCTTCCTTTATATAAGGATTTCTAAATATTGTATCAATAAATTTTCCAGCTCCATCTGGCTCATCACCTGCACTAAATCCACCTGGTATTGCAATTATTTGAGATTTTTTTATAATATTTGCCATATAAAGAATCGAGTCTTTCAAGCTCTCAGCAGATAAATTATTAACAACAAAAACTTCCGCCTCTGCACCTTCTTTTTCAAAAGCTCTCATAGTATCATACTCACAATTAGTACCAGGTAATATAGGTATGAAAACCTTAGGCTTAGCAACTCTAATGGCAGGCTTTACCAAGGCGCCTCCTCGACCTATTGTCTCACAAGACGGATAATCAACTTCAGGCTCATATGCCATGTCTGGGAAAACTGCCTCTAGAGGTTTTAACCACTCATCAATTAGATCATCTAAATCTAGTTTTAACTCTTTAAAAACTATTGTTTTATTATCTATGGTATAGCCAATTGTCTTAGGCTGCAATGATGGGAAAAGAACCTCAACATCCTCTTCTTGATCAATCTCTACAACAATACTACCATATAAGGGGTAAATAAAATCATGCGCAGTAACTTTGACACCTTCAATTCTATCTTGGAAACTAAAGCCCATCTTATTACCAAATGACATTTTAGAGATTGTTTCAATTAGGCCTCCACAACCTACAGCCCTAGCACTAATGACCTTACCCATCTTAATGCAATCATTTATATTAGAATATAACACTTTCAAATGTTCAAAATCTATTAAATGCTCTTTATCTTTTTTTGATTGAAGCAAGAGTACCCTACTACCAGATCTTTTAAAGTTCCCGTATACAGTTTTTGAAACATCTGTAGGACAAAGTGCAAACGATACAATAGTTGGGGGTACAGCCATATCTTTAAAATTGCCAGACATACTATCTTTTCCACCAATTGCGGGAATCTCTAGATTTTTTTGAGCAAAACTTGCGCCCAATAGTGCAGAGAAAGGACTTCCCCATTTAGTAATATTTTTCCCTGGTTTCTCAAAATATTCTTGCAGTGATAGCCTTATTCTCCTAAAGTCTCCTCCAGAGGCTACAACCTTTGTAACTGCTTCTACTAAAGAATAGACACCTGCATGAAACGGGCTCCATGATGAAATATAAGGATTAAAACCATATGCCATAATTGTTCCAGTTTTTGTTTCACCTTCAAGAACCGGAAGCTTTGCTATCATAGTGTCTTCAGGTGAAATCTGATACTTTCCACCAAAAGGCATATTTACCGTTCCAGCCCCAATAGTTGCATCGAACATCTCTACCAAACCTTTTTTAGAACAAACATTAAGGTCTTGTAAACATTCCACCCAAATTTTCTTACTAATTCTGTATTCCTTGTATTTTTCAAACTTTTCAAAATATCCCGAAGAATCAGGCTGTTTTATCAATACCTTAGTGTGCTGACTAACTCCATTTGTATCTAAAAAGGCTCTATCTAGATCTACAATAAATGCGTCTTTATATCGCATTTTTAACCTGTTGTCATCAGTTACAACAGCAACTTTGGTAGCCTCCAAATTCTCGTTAAAAGCTAGTTCTATAAATTTACTCTCGTCTTTTGAAGATACAACTACAGCCATTCGCTCTTGAGACTCTGAAATAGCAAGTTCTGTTCCATCAAGTCCTTGATATTTTTTAGGTATCTTGTCTAAATCTATCAATAGCCCATCGGATAATTCACCAATTGCAACGCAAACTCCTCCCGCACCAAAGTCGTTACATCTTTTTATCAACCTGCTTACACTTGGATCCCTAAATAGACGCTGAATCTTTCTTTGTGTTGGAGGATTACCTTTTTGAACCTCTGCTGAGCTTATTTCTATTGATTCCTCATTATGCCCTTTCGAAGACCCTGTAGCACCACCACATCCATCCCTTCCAGTACGTCCTCCTAAAAGGATAACAACATCTCCCTTAACAGGTTCTTTCCTACATACATTTTTCTTTTCTGTAGCGCCTACAACCGCCCCTATTTCCATGCGCTTAGCAATATAACCTTCATGGTAAATTTCTGAAACCAACCCTGTTGCTAATCCAATTTGATTCCCATAAGAACTATATCCTTCCGCTGCAACAGTTGTTATCTTTCTTTGTGGCAACTTACCTTTTAGCGTTTCACTAATCGGTGTTCTTGGATCGCCACTTCCACTTACTCTCATAGCTTGATGAACATAAGCTCTGGCTGATAGTGGATCTCTAATTGCACCACCTAAGCACGTTGCAGCACCACCAAAGGGCTCAATTTCAGTCGGATGGTTATGCGTCTCATTCTTAAAAGAAACAAGATATTCTTTTTTTTCATTCTCTACCTCTGCTTCTAATTGTATAGTACATGCATTAACCTCTTTTGATACATCTAAGTCTTCAAGTTTTCCTTCTTTTTTCATATCTTTCATATTGATGGTAGCAAGATCCATAAGTGTCATATCTCTTGAATCTTTTGTATAAACCTTTTTTCTAAGCGCTAAGTAACTATCATAAGCCTTTTGAACGATATTTGTATATTTCCCATTTTCTATTTCTAAATTATCTATTTTGGTCAAGAATGTAGTATGCCTACAATGATCTGACCAATAAGTATCTAGAACTTTAAGCTCCGTAATAGTTGGATCTCTATTTTCGCTATTTTTAAAGTAATCTTGACAAAACAAAAGGTCTTCCATTGACATGGCAAACCCCTCATTTTTGTATAAAGACAACATTTCGTCATACAAGAATCCTATGAATCCTTTAATCGTCTTAACATCTTGAATCTGTGCATCTTCATCTAAAAGCGTATCAGGCTTTTTAAAACTTGCCTCACGTGTCTCAAGTAAATTTATACAATAGTCCTTTATTCTCTCAAACTGTTCGATAGTAATATCTCCCTCAAGGATAAACAATTTGGCAGTTTTTACAATTGATTTAT
>CAZTHU010000054.1:0-8659 GCA_964613575.1 uncultured Eubacteriales bacterium
TGGGTGATATTATACTTTTAATTGAAGATGACTTTGGTATTGCAGAGTTAATGGGTGATAGAATAAAAGATATTGGATATGAGGTGTTTCATGCAAGTACTGGTAAAGAGGCTCTTGGTTTTTTAGAAGACAAAAAGCCCTTTATGATGCTACTTGATTACTCTCTTCCTGATATGAATGCAAGAGAGCTTTTAAAACAGATAAAGATGGAAAAAAGATATGTTCCTCCATTTATTATTACCACAGGGCATGGAGATGAGCGTGTTGCTGTAAAGCTTATGAAGCTAGGTGCAAGGGATTATTTAACGAAAAACTTGCAGTTTATGGATAATATTATTAATACCATAAAGCGTGTTGGCAGAGAGATAGAAAATGAAAAGAGACTGCAAAATGTTGGTAATTCTTTAAAAGATCTTGCTACCATACTTGAACAAAGTCCCATAACAGTTGTAATTACAGATATAGAGGGGAAGATTGAGTATGTAAATCCTAAATTTACAGATATAACTGGGTATAGCTATGAAGAGGCGATCGGTAAAAACCCGCGTTTTTTAAAGTCTGGTAAAATGGACACTAAAGAGTATGCTGATATGTGGGATACAATAAGGGAGGGAAATGTATGGAGTGGTGAGTTTTTAAATAAACGAAAAGATGGATCGCTTTATTGGGAGAGAGCATCTATTTCACCACTGCGAAATGCTGATGGAGAGATAATTAGGTTTGTTGCTATGAAGGAAGATATAAGCATGATAAAAAAAGCAGAGCAAGAACTTGTAAGGGCAAAAGAAGATGCTGTTTTGGCAAATAAGGCAAAAAGTATATTTTTAGCGAATATGAGTCATGAGATAAGAACGCCGATGAACGGGATTATTGGATTTTTGCAGCTTTTAGAAGCGAGTAATTTGACTGATGAGCAAAAGGATTTTGTGGAGGGTATCAAAATATCTGGCGAAACTCTGTTATCAGTTATAAACGATATCTTAGATATATCAAAAATTGAATCGGGGAAAATTGAATTAGAGAAAATTTCTTTTGATTTAAGCCAGATCATAAAAAAAGCAACTGTTCCCTTTAGAGTAAAGGCTGATGAGAAGGATATTTATCTAAATGTTGATATGCCTGAAGATGTACCTAGTTTGATAGGTGATCCGACAAGGCTTGTTCAGGTGATTACGAATTTGCTTAGTAATGCAATGAAGTTTACTGATGATGGAGGTGTGGATGTTAAGGTTGATGCGGATGAGCTTGATGAAAAGAATATAAAGGTTTTATTTAAAATTATAGATACAGGGATTGGAATGGATGAGGTTGCTTTAGAGCGAATTTTTGCGCCATTTATGCAAGCGGATGATTCTACCACTAGAAAGTATGGCGGAACGGGACTTGGGCTTGCAATTTGCAAGAGTATAGTTGAGCTTATGGGTGGTAACATTAGAGTTGAAAGTAAGGTGGGTGAAGGTACGTGTTTTAGTTTTGAGATTGAACTTCAAAAAGAGAAGAAAAGTGATTTGGAGGATGGTTTTACTGATAAGATTAATAATGCTGAGGATGAAGTGGGTGAAAAAAATCTACATAGTCAAAAACAAATTGATTCTACTAAAATTTTGCTTGTAGAGGATAATGCGGTAAATGTGAAGTTTTTTACAAAACTTTTAGCCACAAAGGGTTTAACTTGTGATGTGGCGTTAAATGGGAAAGAGGCTGTAGAAAGGTTTAAAGAAAATTCCTATGATATTATTTTTATGGATTGTCAAATGCCTGTGATGGATGGGTATGAGGCAACTAGGCAGATTAGGAAATTAGAAGAGGGTAAAGACCATGTAACGATTGTTGCGATGACGGCGTATGCCATGCAGGGAGATGAAGAGGTGTGTAAAGAGGCGGGGATGGACGACTATTTGAGTAAGCCTGTTGATATTAAGACGGTTATGGAGAAGATTGAAGGTGCGGTTAAAAGTTTTGTTTGATACTAATCGCAATCACTTTTCTTAATGACTATGAGGTTGACTTTTTACATTGTGGGGTGTATAATTTTCATATGACCGATTGGTCGGTCATATGATTTTTTAAAGGGGGTAATTAATATGGCTAGGGAGAAAACAAAAGAGCTTGAGATATTAAAAGCTGGTGCACAAGTGTTTTGTAACAAAGGTTTTTCTAATTCTAGCATACAAGATATTGCGGATTGTGCTAACGTTGGAAAAGGAACAATATATGAATATTTTAAAAGCAAGGAAGAGCTTTTTATTTGTGTTACGGAGTTTAAACATAATGAATACATTGGTGATTTACAAAGTGCGTTAAAAAAAGGAAATTCTTTTCATGACAAACTAGAAATGTTTTTTAATTTTAATCAAGAAATTATACAAAAAAATATTCAGCATATTCAGCTAATGATCCTAAACGAGTTAGGAGCATTGTCTGATGATGCTAAAAATAAATTAAAGAAGCGAATGTGTACATCAAGGGGAAAAATTATTGATATTTTAAAGGGGGTATTTGACTTAGGTAGAAAAGAGGGAAAGATTAGAGAATTTAATGATGATCTGATTTCAGATATCTTTTTAGAAATGGTAATAAGGACGTGTATAAGGTTTTCGCAAAAAGAGTTGGAGGGAGAAACTCTGACTAAAGAAGATATAGAAAAGGAGAAAAAGGAGTTACTGGAATTCTTGTTTAAAGGTATTGGAGCAGTTAATGGGTAGATTCCTGTTTATTGAGTGAATTATTGGAGGTGGTTTTAATGTATGGGAAGATTGTATTAACTTTAGGGTTTTCGATAATGTTTTTGGTTGGGTGTACGTCTTCTGGAATTGGTGAATCCGAGGAAGAACAAGCTGTTTTTGTTGAAACAAGTGAGGTTGTAGTTGGTGATATTGAAAACTATAATGAAATTGTAGGAAATGTAAGGCCTAGTTCAAGTGTAGATGTTTTTGCTAAAACGCCTGGAAATGTTGATGAGATTTTTTTCGATGTAGGCGATGAGGTTAAAAAGGGTGATGTGCTATTTAAACTTGACGATACGGATATGGCGTTTCAGGTTGAGCAGGCAAGGACAGGGCTTTTGCTTGCAAAGTCTAGCTTAGAAAGAGCAAGGGGAGGGTCGGTAAGCCTTCAGTTATCACAACTTGAGTCAAGTTTAAGGGTGGCTGAGCTTAACTTAAGGGATGCGAAGACTTCTTATGAGTCAACATTAGAACAGTACCAAAAAAGTGCGGTGCCAAGAGAACTTTATGAATCAGCTCAAACTCGATATAAGTCTGCATTAGAACAATATGAGGGAGCAAAAACTTCACTTGAGCTAACCAAAAATAGTATAAATAAAGAAAATCTTGAGGCAGCAAAAGTACAGGTGGAGCAGGCTAGGGTCGGATATGATATGGCATTAAATACCCTTGAAGATATGACTATTACATCCCCAATTGATGGTGTGGTGTCTATGAAAAACATTGAAAAAGGAGCGCTCGCTTCTAATGCTGCGCCTGCTTTTAATATTGTTGATATTTCAAATGTTTATGTTGATATAGGGGTTTTAGAAAATCTTTATACAAATATAGACGTAGGAGATGAATTTAACGCTGTGGTTGAATCTATTGGTGAGAAAGAGTTTGACGCAAAAGTTGTTAACGTATCCCCAAATATAGATCCAAGCACTAATACGTATAAGATTAGGTTAAGTCTAGATAATGAAGATATGCGGCTTAGGGGTGGAATGTTAGCTCGTGTTAGTGTTGTAACTGATAGAAAAGAGGAGGTTAATATGATACCAATTGATGCGGTTATACAAGATTCTGGGGATAGCATTATTTATGTTGTAGAACAGGGTCGGGCTAAGCGTAAAAGTATAGATGTTGGTATTGTTGATGAGGAATTAGTTGAGATCAGAGGTGACTTAAGTCAAGGCGATTTGGTTGTAGTAAGAGGTCAAAATTTCTTAGAGGATGACGTAAAAGTAGAGGTGAGGTGATAAGATTATGAGTATATTTGAGCTTTCTATAAAACGACCAGTAACAATTATTATGAGTGTACTTATAGTTGTAGTTTTAGGATTATTTTCCTTTACAAGGGTTCCGGTAGACCTTTTTCCAAATTTAAATATTCCTGTTGCTATTGTTAGCACGAACTATTCTGGGGCTGGTCCACAAGAGATTGAGAATTTGGTAACTAGAAATATTGAAAGTGTTATGGCTACAGTTACTAATGTTAGTTCTATAACTTCTGAAACTATGGAGTCTAATAGTATTGTTGTGGTGCAGTTTAATGATGGAACGGATATGGATTTTGCGACACTTGAAATGAGAGAGCAAGTAGATTTGATAAGTGGAGCGCTACCTGATGGTGTAGATGATCCTATTATACAAAGAATAGATCCTAACAGTATGATTCCTATTGCGCAAATTGGTGTATCATCGGATACATTAGATGGTATAGAACTTAAAAGTTTTGTTGAGGATAATATACAAACTAGCTTTGAAAGGCTAAGAGGTGTAGCTTCTGTTAATTTAGCGGGTGGAGATGAACGTGAAATTATTATTGACGCTAATCCGCAAAAACTTGAGGGCTATGGGCTTGGCTTAAATCAGATACAAAGCACGTTAAGTAGTGAAAACTCAGATTTACCAGGTGGCACAGTAAGATATGGGAGTCGTGATTTAACTGTTAAGAGTAAGGGGGAATTTACCAGTGTAAAGGATATAGAAAATATTCCTATAGTATTGCCACAGGGAAATGTCATATATATTAGAGATGTTGCAGATGTAAGAGATACGGTGAAGGTAAGAACTTCACAAAATAGAATAAACGGTAGCGAAAATATAGGTGTTACTGTTCAAAAGCAGACAGATGAAAACACGGTTGATGTAATGGGACGGGTTAGGACAGAAATTGATAGATTAGACGAAGAATACCAAAACATAGATATTGACTTAATATTTGACCAAGCTGATATTATTGAACAATCAATTAGTAATGTTAGTTTAAATGCTTTATTTGGTGGGATATTAGCTGTACTAATCTTGTTGTTGTTTTTAAAGAGTGTTAGAGCGACGCTGATTATAAGTATTGCGATACCAGTTTCAATTATCGCAACATTTATTCTTATGTTTTTATCGGATACTTCGTTAAACCTGATATCAATGGGGGGATTGGCCTTAGGGGTAGGTATGATGGTTGATAGTTCCATTGTTGTAATTGAAAATATTTATAGAAGAAGGAAAGAGGGGTTAAATTCATTTAAGGCCTCTGTAGAGGGTGCAAGACAGGTAGCGGGTGCTGTTATTGCGGCAACTCTTACTACTGTTGTTGTTTTTGTTCCTATAATTTTTACAGAAGGTTGGGCGGCTGACCTTTTTAAACAAATGGCTTTAACTGTTACGTTTTCTCTTCTTTCAGCACTTGTTGTATCCTTAACTCTAATTCCGATGTTAACCTCAAAACTATTAAAGAGCGATAATATATTTGAACAAAAGCGTGGGTTATTAACAAGTATATTTGAGTTATGGCAGGTAGTATTTAGTAAAATTGAGAATTTTTATGTAACACTTTTGGGGAAAGTTTTGGGACATAGAATAATTACTATTCTTGTCGTGTTGGTAATATTTATATCTAGTATTGTTTCAGTTATTTTTATTGGTTTTGAGTTTTTGCCAACATCTGATGAGGGTACGTTTACAGTAGATATTGAGTATCCTGATGGCACAGTATTAGAAAAGACAGATAAGTTGTCGATGCAAATTGAAGAAATAATATCAGAAGTACCAGATGTTGAAACTATGTTTGTGAACGTTGGTGGCGGTGGAGGTATGATAGGAGAATCAACTAGTACTAATACTGCAAGTATCACTGCAAACCTTGTAGATAGAGGGGATAGAATATCTAGTACACCACAAATAGTTGAAGATTTAAGGGATGATCTTCGGGGTTTTGCGGGAGCAGACATTAGTATCTCAATGACTGATACTCTAGGAGGTGGCGGAGGCGGTGGTGGACCGTTTGGAGGCTCGCCTGTACAGATCGAGATTTCTGGGTTCGATCTAGATACGCTAGAGTCTTTGGCAAACGAGGTAGAGCAAATCGTATTAGCCACAGAAGGTACGCGTCAAGTTGAAAATAGCATATCAGAAGCTGTAGAGGAGTTATCAGTGTATGTAGACAGAACAAAGGCATCATTGTATGGAATAAATTCAATGGCTGTTGCCTCGAATCTTAGAACTGCACTTGAGGGACAGGTTGTAACACGGTATAGGGTGGATGGTGATGAGATTGATATTAGACTGCAATTTCCTGAAGACCAAAGGCGAAATTTTAGTCAGTTAGATAGTATAAAAATCACTGCGCCTGCAGGAAATAATGTTACACTTGGAGAAATTTCAGATGTTAGAAAAGAAGTGGGACCATTGGCTATAAGTAGAAAGGACCAGACAAGGTATGTGACTGTTTCTTCACAGGTATTTGGACGTGATACAGGAAGTATTACATCAGATATTAGAGGGCAGATTGAAAATATAGATGTTCCAAATGGTTACGAGATTGCGTTTGGGGGTCAAGACGAGGAAATGATGGATGCTTTTAGAAGCTTAGGGCTTGCGCTATTACTTTCGATTTTGTTAATATACATGGTTATGGCGTCACAATTTGAGTCTCTATCTCAACCATTTATAATAATGTTTACCGTACCTTTAGCTTTTAGTGGTGCAGCAATTGGTCTTGGTATTACTGGAAGAACCTTTAATGTTGCTACATTTATAGGGGTTATAATGCTAGGAGGGATAGTGGTTAATAATGCTATAATACTTATAGATTATATAAATCAGTTAAGGCAAGGTGGTACAAAGAGAGATGAAGCGTTAAAGCAAGCTGTAGCAGTAAGATTAAGACCTATTTTTATGACTACAATGACAACTGTTTTAGGAATGTTCCCATTAGCCTTAGGAATTGGAGAGGGGTCTGAGATTCAGGCACCATTTGCGACAGTTGTTATATTTGGGCTTTTGTTTTCAACGATTTTGACGCTTATTTTAGTGCCAGTAATATATTCATTCTTTGATGATGTAAGAATGAAGTTGTTTGGAGGTACGAAGGCAGGAGACTAAATTCTCTTCTACAAGGTGTATGATAGGTATAATATATTTATTATTTGATGATGTGAGGAGGCAGTAGGTATGGAGGAGAGGCTAGAAGAGTCCTTAGAGGGTTTTGGTATGAGCAGAATTTCGGAAGTTTTGCAAAATTATGGCATAGGTGAGTTTTGGTCAGCTCAATTAGCTATGTTGATATTAGGTGTGATAGCTATAATATTTGCTATTATTGCAAATGCGATAACAAAGCGAATCATACTTAACGTAGTCACAAAATATGTTAAAGGAAATAACTTTAAATGGGATAATTATTTGGTCGATAGAAAGGTTTTGCATAGAATTGCTAATATTGTACCTGCACTAATTATATACGGATTTGCCACGCAATTTGGTAATTTTCAAGGCTATATTCAGACTGTTGTCTACGTATATATCTTTTTGATTGGAATTTTAGCAGTAGACGGTCTTTTAAATGTGGTAAATGATATTTATACAAGCTATGAGGTTTCGAAAGAAAAGCCGATAAAGGGTTATCTTCAGGTTGTTAAGATATTTATTTATATAGTTGGTGCCATTGTTGTGATTGCAAACCTTATGGGGGAAAGCCCGATTGTTCTATTAAGTGGTATTGGTGCTTTGAGTGCAGTGCTTATGTTGGTATTTAAAGATTCGCTTCTTGGTCTTGTTGCGGGGATTCAGATTTCAGCTAACGATATGGTTCGGATTGGTGATTGGATTGACATGCCAAAGTATGGTGCAAGTGGGGATGTGCTAGATATATCGCTAAATACTGTTAAGGTTAAAAACTTTGATGGAACAATAACTACCATTCCTACTTATGCTTTAATGTCAGATTCATTTACTAATTGGAGAGGGATGATTGAATCTGGCGGGAGACGTATTATGAGGGCGGTTTATTTGGATGTTACAAGTATTAGGTTTTGTGATGAATCTATGATAGAAAAATTTAAAAAAATAGATTATATCAAAGAATATATTGAGCAAAAAATCCCTGAGATTGAGTCTTATAATAAGGAGAATAATTTTGATGTATCTATAAATACAAATGGAAGAAGGCTTACAAATATTGGAGTTTTTAGAGCATATATTCAAAAATATATAGAAAATCATCCAAAGCTTAATAAAGATATGATAATGATGTCAAGACAGCTTCAATCTGGAGCATATGGCGTGCCTATTGAAGTTTATGCATTTACAGACGATATAAATTGGGTAAATTATGAAAATATTCAGTCTGATATTTTCGATCATATACTGGCTGTTGTGGAAGAGTTTGAGTTAAAACTCTTCCAAAATCCAACAGGAGCAGATTTTAAAGGAGTGGTTCATCATGAAAAAGATTAGTTTTTTTATAGCTTTAGCTTTTATTTTATTTTCAGGTATTTCCTTTGCACAGGATTCTAATCCAATGATGCAAACGGAAATGGATGTTCCCGAAGGCTTAGATGGAGTTGACTTATCTGGCGTGGAACAAATGATGCAAACGGAAATGGATGTTCCTGAAGGTTTAGATGGAGTTGACTTATCTGGCGTGGAACAAATGATGCAAACGGAAATGGATG